>JAFEFK010000013.1 GCA_018240625.1 Pseudomonadota bacterium | reverse complement strand
CGGCAGTGATGAACGTACTTTGCCAATCGCTTCATCGAACGTTCGTCCCCCACCGATACTGCTGAAGGGCTCGTTATTCGAGCACCATTGTCCAGCCGCCTCCACCGTGGGTAACGAAGGAGATTGCCTTTGGATCAACAAGAGCGCTTCTCGAAACAGGCGCTGCATCGCCAAAGAGAGCAGCTCCCCTCGCAGATAGAAAGCCCAGAGATCCGCGACTTCCGCATCCTTTGCACTCAACGACCAGCGCTTGCCGTTCGGTAGATTACGCGTGTAACAAGCAATCAGAAAATCGTCCTCCTGCCCCCAGACGAACTTGCACCCGTTCGCGGCATGTAGAAATTTCAATAGCAGGTCGACCGACCGTCGTCTGGCTTCGGGATTTTCTGAAAGGTCTGGCTGCCGCGCCAAAACCGCATCAACTAACGCCGCTCGTTCGTCTGAGCGACTGCTCGTTCTTAGCTGACACGGACAAAAGGCCGACAATGAATCAAGATCAGAGACTGAGACTCGATCAGCTTCGAGGCAAAAGAAGAACTTTTCTCCCGGTACACCCTTGCCCACCTGCTCAGCCAAGGCCTTGCCTCGCTCAAGCGTAAAATCGATCATGCCGTTCTTATGTTCATCGAGCAGGTGGTACTCATCTCGCAAGACGCCGAGATAGTATTGCCCAATCCCGCCTCGTTTGTTCTTAAAGTAGCGTGCTTCGACATTATCAAGAGTTGCATACGTTGACGGTCGAATTACAGTCTTACTGTTTGCATTCAGCACGACATCCTTGAGTGTGCTAACACCGACCATTGCACCATCATGCCTATCAGGAAACCCGTCAGAAGTGGCCACTCCGTGACGCACCCCAATGAGTGTGAGCAATACTTCAGCGCGCCGAAGCGCTTGTACGAATTGGGCGATCGTGGATTCGGGATTACGGCGCCCATAGGTCCACATGAGCCAAGGGGCAAATCCAAAGTAGGTAACTCGATCGGTGACGTTCGTGATACCCGGGAGTAACGCCGCGTACGTCGCAATGCACGGCTGCTGGACCCCGAGCGGGTCAAGGCCCTTTTTGTACGTCGGCGGCTCTACCCAGCCGGTGTCAAAATTCACGGTATCG
>JAFEFK010000139.1 GCA_018240625.1 Pseudomonadota bacterium | reverse complement strand
TCGGCCTTCCTTCGCTCTTCGGCCAGCTTCTTTTCGGCCGCTGCGGCCTTTGCGGCTTGTTCCGCCTGCTCAGCCGTTGCCTTTCGCTCGTCGGCCTCGCGCTTTTTCGCCGCCGCAAGCTCGGCCTTTTTCTGTTCGGCCTGAACCCGCGCCTGCTCAGCCGCGACCTTTGCGCGCTCGGCTTCCTCGGCTTTTTGTTTTGCTTCGGCCGCTTTCTTTTCGGCAGCGGCGGCCTTTGCCATCTGTTCGGCCTCGGCAGCCTTTGCCTTGCGTTCTTCCTCGTCGCGTTTTTTTGCGGCGGCGAGATCTGCTTTTTGCTGTTCAGCCTTCAGGCGCGCTTCCTCGGCGGCCTTGCTTGCGGCCTCCCGCTCGGCACGAGCCTTTGCCTCGCGCTCGTCTTCGGCGCGCTTGAGCACATCCAGCCGCTGCTGGGCGCTGATCGATAGCGGCGAATTCGGATAGCGCTTGATGAAGGCACTCAGCGCCGATTGATCCGAACTGTCCTTCACCTTGTCCCAGTCGAGCGCTTCCTTGGCGGTCGGCTCGCGACCGGGCGCGGGGACATCATCGGGGCCGACCGGCCCCCCGGCTTTGATATCGCTCTGGGCGCCCTGAGGCGGCAACGCCACCTGATCATTCAAGCTCGCGATCGTCAGTTTCCCTTGGGCGCTCAGGGGAGGGACCGCGGCTTGCGTTTGCTGCGCGATATTAGGCGCACTTTCGCGCGCCGCGTTATTGTTTGCTGCCTTGGCCTCGGCTGCGAGCTTGTTGCGCTGCGCCTTTGCAAGATCGGTATAGAATCCGCCGCCGTGCGCTGCGATAAAGTAGTCCCAGGCTTCCTTGGTCCCGATACGTTCAGCGAGTTCGTAGTCTGTCCGCGTGTCGGCAACGGAATTTTGGGGTGCGGGGACTGCGGGCGCGGGGACAAGTGAGACGTCGGCGCCTCCCAACGATCCAGAGACAAACGGCTCCTGCCGATTGCCCGTTGAATTCATGACGTCATCGCGGACTCGTCCAAACGCCCTGCGCAAGTCCAGTCCCGGTATCGTGAGGTTCTTCAGCAGCGATGTCGTGAAGGGGCTGTGCTCGCCAGAACCATCTTCCGCGGTTGATCCTGCCTTGGCGGCAAATGCCACCAGAGTGTTCGGTGTATCAGGGTCGACGCGGGCCAGGCCGCGCGTAATGCCTCGTGTGGCCAGGGTGCGCCGCGTCTTCTTTGCAAAAGGGTTTTCGCGGCACGCATCCAAAATGATCAACCGTAGCTGCCTGGCCGGTTCGATCGATTGAACGATGCGGTCCAAGGAGACGGCTTCGTCGAAGGCGTCCCTGTCGCGCTCGAGCACAGCGTCAACCGGTACGATGTAGTTTGTTCCGTCGATCTCAATGCCATGTCCTGCGAAATAGACGACGGCAATGTCGGCATCGCGGGTGATGTCAAAAAAGCTGTTCAGAGTGCGGCGGGTCTCGACATTTTTGAGATTCTGACGGGTTTCGACCACGTCAAAGCCGACCTTCTTGAACATGTCGGCGATGGCGCCGGCGTCTCTGACCGGATTCGGCAACGGCGCGACATTTTGATACGCGGAATTGCCGATCACCAGCGCAACGCGTTTGCCTGCCACGGCTTCCTGGCCGAAAAGGCAGCACATCAAAACGCCGATGACTAATGCGACCTGCGAGCGCACTGACGCCCCCGAAACCCTCTTACAGGGCAACATAAAAAATAAACTGGGTTCAACCGCGACGGCTACTGAAATCGAATTGAAAGACGGAACAATATCCGGCGGTTAATCTAGCATAAATCCCACAGCGGACGCCACTGATAGTCTCCTGATGAGTGGGTCGCTGCGCCTGATGGGTTCATGCATGCCCGCGATTTTGACAATTCTCCGCCCGGTTCGTCCCGGCGCCCCCTCCGGGTTGTACAACCCTCGCCATACTCCCGGGCGGTTCCAGAGCGAGCAGTTGTCGCCGGTTTTGAAGGTCTCTGTCGTCCTGACGCTGCATCGCCACGATCACCGAGAAGGACGCGCTCGGCAGAATAATGCCGGGCCTGTGGCACCAATCACACAGTTGTGAAAATTGCGGGGAATGCCGAACCG
>JAFEFK010000138.1 GCA_018240625.1 Pseudomonadota bacterium | reverse complement strand
GCTCATTGACGCTACCGTTAATCACGGCAGCGGCATCCGTTTCACCTCAAAAGGCTAGTTACCGCCGTCCTCTTCCGGCTCCATGGCCGGCGCCAGCGCCAATTCGAGATCGCCGGACTCCAGCGGCTCTTCATCATCACGCAACGTGGGATCGTCCGATGGCGTTGGAACACTGAAACCGCCGGGCAGACGCGAGTCCAGCAATCCTGTTCCCTTCAGTTCCTCAAGCCCCGGCAGGTCGCCGAGGGCTTCGAGGCTAAACTGGGACAGGAATGCTTCCGTGGTTCCGAAGGTGAGCGGACGGCCGGGTGTCTTGCGGCGGCCGCGTGGCCTGATCCAGCCGGTCTCCAGCAGCACGTCCAGCGTGCCCTTTGACGTGATGACACCGCGGATTTCCTCGATCTCGGCGCGAGTCACCGGCTGATGGTAGGCAATGATCGCCAGCATCTCGATGGCCGCACGCGACAGCCGCCGGGTTTCCGTGCTTTCCCGCGTCATCAGCCAGGCCAGATCGCCCGCGGTGCGGAAGGTCCACTTGTTGGCGACGCGCACCAGATTGACACCGCGCAGGGCATAATCCGACTGCAATTGCGCCAGCGCGACCTTGATGTCGACGCCCTCGGGCATGCGCTTGGCGAGCGCCGCCTGATCCAGCGGCTCGGACGATGCGAACAGCAGCGCCTCCAGCAGACGCAGTTCTTCGGGCCGCGCAGCAGTCTGTTCTGCGGGTTCCTCGACGTGCTCTATGCGCTTTTCTGCCAGGCTTGGCATGGCTCGGTCTCCTTCTTCCACTTACTGCGCTGGTGCTTCCGGCGCAGCCATCGCGTCCGGCGCCGGCTGCGGCGCATGATGCTTGCGAAAATAAAGCGGCGCGAACGCCTCTTTCTGGTTCAGATCCATGACGCCTTCGCGGACCAGTTCCAGCGCGGCCGCGAAACTCGAAGCAAATACGGTGGCCCGCTGTGAGGGATCGACGACATAGGTCATCAGATAATCGTCGAGACATCCCCAATCTTCGTCGGCAAGGCCAACCAGACGTTCCAGCGAGGCGCGCGCTTCGCTCAGCGACCACACCGTCCGTTTTGCGAGATGGACCGTCGCCAGCACGCGCTGCTGACGTTGGGCGGCGTAGGCGGTCAGCAGGTCGAACAGCGTCGCCGTGAACCTCGGGTGACGGATTTCCGCAATCGACTCCGGATTTCCGCGCGG
>JAFEFK010000137.1 GCA_018240625.1 Pseudomonadota bacterium | reverse complement strand
GCCGGATGAACTGCGCGGCAACGACGTATTGATGTCCCGTCTCGAACAGGTTCGGGGATGGGCTGCGGTCGTTCTCGGTCTGGTTGACGATGCAAGCGCTGCTCGCGCCAAAACTCCCAATCTTCCGCGCGTCATCATGATCTCGCCGCCGAAATCCTACCGCGCGGTGGGCGGACGCGATGTTGCCGCGGCCGACATCGACATCTGCGTTCGCCAATTGGCGATGCAGCGTCCGCACAAGGCGCTGGCGGTAACGGGCGCCGTCTGCACCGCCGTCGCGTGCTCGGTTCCGAATTCGGTGGTCGCGGCCACGATCGGCAAGCCGTTGCAGACCGTGCGGCTGGGTCATCCAAGCGGTGTGCTGCGAGTAGCTTCCAGGGTCGCGGAAAAAGACGGTGATATCGTCATCGAAAGCGCACAGATCGAGCGCACATCGCGCTTGATCATGGACGGCGCGGTCTATGCGCGCCGCCGCAAGATTGCGGCATTGACCGCGGCAACCGAGGCCGTGTCATGAACAGGATGGAGCGTGGGTCCGGAAGCTTCGTGCCGCCCGAGCGTGGCGGCAAACCGCGCAAACGCGGCATGACCGCGGTGATTGATTATGGACCGGATGGATTTGGCTGGACCGGCGAGCGTGGCGTGGCCGACCTGCTCGATTGCGCGGCCGACTACATCGACTTCGCAAAGATCTACGCGATGAATGCGCTTCTGCTGCCGAAACCGGTGGTGCAGAAGATCGTGAATCTTTACCGCGATGCGGGCGTGAATTGCTATTCCGGCGGCATCCTGTTCGAATACGCCTATCAGCGAAATGAAGTCGATCTCTTCAGCGATCATCTGCGTTCGATCGGATTCAACTCGCTGGAGATATCGGAGAACTATATCACGTTGAACGACAACGAACGGCTCTCCTATATCGATCGCTTCCAGAGCCAGGGGCTCTCGGTAATTTACGAGTTCGGGCGCAAAAACCCTGAACAGCCGATGCAGATGGAAGAGCTCGAAGCGCTGGTCACGACATTGGGCAACCGGGGCGTCGATCACGTGATCGTCGAACAATCCGAGATCGATATGGCTGCCAGCAAGGCGCCGGATCAGCTACAGCGCCTCGCGGCGGCGCCGTGGTTCGAGCGCATCCTGATCGAAGCGGACCCTTATCGTTTCCCCAAGCAACACGTCGGTTTGCTTCAGGACTTCGGCAAGGACGTCAATCTCGCCAACATCGCGCCCGGACAAGCGCTTCGGCTGGAAGGATTGCGCCGCGGCATCGGCCGCGCCGTGAATTATTCGATGCTGGCGGAAGAAGGAGCGCCACTTTGACCGGATACGTGTT
Organism: Pseudomonadota bacterium; assembly: GCA_018240625.1. GTDB lineage: Bacteria > Pseudomonadota > Alphaproteobacteria > Rhizobiales > Xanthobacteraceae > Nitrobacter. Next base: position 1,701 of record JAFEFK010000137.1, on the reverse strand, counting down.
GGAAGCCTCGCCGCCGAATTGACCAAAATTCAATCTGTGCGCGATGCGCTCAGTGACGTAATCAAAAATAAGCCCAGGGAAGACTGTTCGCATGACCACCCGTGATCTGGATGTTGATGTCATCGTCGTCGGCGCGGGAAATGCTGCGGCGTGTGCCGCGATTTCCGCGCGCAACAATGGCGCGACCGTGATGATGCTGGAAGCCGCTCCGCGCGACGAACGGGGCGGAAACTCGACCTATACGGCAGGCGCGATGCGTTATGTCTTCAACGGGGTCGACGACGTGCTGAGCGTGGTGCCCGACGTCAATCCCGATACGCTCGCCAATACCGATTTCGGCACATACACCGAAGATCAGTTCTTCGATGACATGTTTCGCGTCACGCAATTCCGTACCGATCCTGATCTGTGCGAATTGCTGGTGAAGCGCAGCCTACCGACGCTGCAGTGGATGCGGCAGCAGGGCGTGCGTTTCCAGACCAGTCATGGGCGGCAGGCTTACAAGATCGATGGCCGCTTTCAGTTCTGGGGCGGACTCAGCGTCGAGGTGTGGGGCGGTGGTCCCGGTCTGGTCGACATGCTGCTGGAGTCCGCGGAGAAGAAGGGTATTCATATTCTCTATGAGACCGCGGCGGCCGGCCTGATCAAGGAGCACGGCGAAATCGTCGGTGTCCGCGTACGGCATCAGGGCATCGAGCGCGATCTCCGCTGCAAGGCCGTCGTGTTGGCCTGCGGCGGTTTCGAATCGAACGCGGAAATGCGCGCGCGTTATCTCGGACCGAACTGGGATCTCGCCAAGGTGCGGGGCACACGCTTCAACACGGGCGCCGGTATCGAGATGGCATTGGCAGCCGGCGCTATGCCGTGCGGGCACTGGTCGGGCGCTCATGCGGTCGGCTGGGACCAGAACTCACCGGCATTCGGCGACCTTGCGGTCGGCGACGCTTTCCAGAAACACAGCTACCCCTTCGGCATCATGGTCAATGCGCGCGGCGAACGCTTCCTCGATGAGGGAGCCGATTTCCGCAACTATACCTATGCCAAGTATGGCCGCGAAATTCTCGCGCAGCCCGGTCAATTTGCCTGGCAGGTCTTTGACGCCAAGGTACATCATCTGCTGCGCGATGAGTATCGCATACGCCAGATCACCAAGGTAACGGCGGAAACCATCGAGGGACTCGCCGATCAGCTCGAAGGCGTCGATCGTGACGCATTCCTCAAGACGATCGCAACTTATAACGCTTCGGTTCGAAGCGATATGCCGTTCAATCCCAACATCAAGGACGGCCGAGCGGCCGAAACCTCGCCGCGCAAGTCTCACTGGGCCAATACGCTCGATACAGGCCCGTTCGAAGCATATGCCGTGACATGCGGCGTTACATTTACGTTCGGCGGACTGAAAATCGGGCGGGACGGCAACGTTCAGGATGTCGCCGGGCTTCCAATCCCCGGCCTGTTCGCCGCCGGCGAATTGGTCGGCGGCTTGTTCTACCATAACTATCCAGGCGGCACGGGGCTCACTTCCGGGGCTGTCTTCGGAAAGATCGCCGGTGAGGGCGCAGCGGCCACGGTAGCCGCAAACAAAAGCCGATCAGCGGCTTAACAATATAATCGCCGACAGGGAGACATCCATGGTTCGTTTATATCTAGATAAGGTTTGTCGCGCCGCGCTCGTCCTTGCGTCATGTGTGATGATGGTTT
>JAFEFK010000136.1 GCA_018240625.1 Pseudomonadota bacterium | reverse complement strand
TTCATGCCGATCTTGAGTTTTGCTCCGGGCGCGAGCCCGTTGGCGCGGGCCAGTTCAGCGACCGGCATGTGATTGTGGCGGGCGATGCTCGCCAACGTGTCGCCGTGATTGACGAAATGAACGCCGGGCGCAGCCGCGGCAACCGGGGCCGGCTTTGCTACCGGAGCTGCGTGCGCGATTGCAGGCGCTGTCGCGGCAGGGGCTACAGCGACAGCACGCTTTGGAATGATCAGCTGTTGACCGGGCTGCAACGTGCGCGGCCCCCTGTAACCATTGGCTTTCAGGATTTCGGCGGTGGAGACGCCGTAGCGGTGCGACAGCCCTTCCATCGTATCGCTGGTGCCCACGATGATCGTGGTGCCGCCGCTGTGATTCCAGCCATCCCGTGCCGCGACCGAACGCGGCGCGACAGTGCCGGTTGATTCAATCGGATGCGCGGGCGGCGTGTAGGAGCCGATACCGCGGCCGCCACCCGACACGCCTGACGCGACCGGATAGGATTTCGGCGTCGAGATTGGCGGCGGCAGCGCCTGCGATTGATACTGCGGCTGCGACTGATATTGCGGACGTGCATACTGCGGCAATTCACGGCGTTCGACCCGGGGCGCCGGCGCCGCGGCTACAGAGCCGGTGGTCTCTCGCTGCCAACCAAAATGGTTCGACTGCTGGGGGGCACTGTCGTTCTGCGCGAGCCGCGAGGACATGTCCGCGCTACATCCGGCAAAACCGATAGACATCAGCGCCAGCACCGCCACTTGCGGTGCGCGACGCGAGCAAAGCAACTCGACGACACGGGGCATGGTTACTCACTCGTACGCAACACAACAACAAATTGAGTAAACACGTTCCCAGTAAACAAGCCTTTAACCGTGAGAATAACGTGTTGCCGCAGCCACCGGACTAAAGATCAATCCGGTGGCTGCGGACCGGACGCGCGTGAGAAAGCCGGACTGCTATAGTTCGCGCGCGATGCCCGGGAGCGCCGGCACGAAGCGGACATCGACCAGTTCCTTGCGCACCGGTCCCCCGGCGGTTTGGCGAACCAGGACCAAGGTCTGGCGCCCATTGTGCGGGCCGACCGGCGCAATCAGAAGCCCGTCGGGTTCGAGCCGGTGTGTCAGAGCGTCCGGGATTTGCTCCATTGCCGCCGTCACCATGATGCGGTCGAACTGACCTGCATCGGCCGGAACATCAAACCCGTCCCCCAGCAGAACCTCGACGTTGTCGCAATGCTGTTGCTTGAGCCGGGCACGGGCGCGATCAGCCAGCGTGCGAAACCGCTCGATGGTCACGACCTGGCGGCTCAAACGCGACAGGATCGCAGCTTGATAGCCCGAGCCGGTCCCGATCTCGAGCACCCGATGATCGTCGCGCAGTTCGAGCCGCTCGGTCATGTAGGCGACCACGAATGGCTGACTGATGGTCTGGCCGCACGCGATACCGAGCGCGGTATCGCGCCAGGCGTTATCGCGATCGGCCGGCTCCACGAATGCCTCGCGTGGAATAGCGTCCATCGCCCGCAGCACGCGCTGTTCGCTAATGCCGCGCCGCCGAAGGCTGAGCTGAAACATCATTTTTTCAGGTGGCTGACGGTCGGGAGACATGGCTCGACTCACGGACGGTGGTGCTGATGGACAGCTCATATCCCAGATAGGTTGACGTAATCTGCGCGCGTCAGCCACTACGTCAATCCGGAGGCGGGTTTTTGTGCCGGAACCGGTCCGGATACATGCATGTCAGGCGGATGGGTAATCCTTAATAACGTGTAAGACTGGTTGGACTGTAAAGGCGGCACGACACTGCGTGTCATTCTTGCAAACGATGGCTCGTACGCATTGCGCCTAGCCACGGAATTTGCGACTTTGTGGTGGGAATTGGGCAAGGACCTGACCATGACGTCATCTAAGCCGCCGGGCGGCTCAGTATTCCTCGTCGAGGACGAGGTCATGATCCGCATGATGGTTGCGGATATGCTGACGGAGCTCGGTTACAGCATCGCCGCAGAAGCCGGTGAGATCGATCAGGCGATCAAGCTCGCCCGCACGACGAGCTTTGATGTCGCCATCCTCGACGTCAACGTCAACGGCAAGATGATTTCGCCGGTGGCCGAAGTGATTCAGGAACGCAACCGGCCGTTCATTTTCGCAACCGGCTATGGCGCACAGGGGTTACCGCCCGAATACCGCGATCGTCCCGCGCTTCAAAAGCCGTTCCAGATGGAAACGCTCGCGGCCATGATCGAGCGCGCGCTCAAAGGCACCGCGACGGCCTGAGCTCTGCAGACAAACTTACTTGAGCGTCGCCGTCAGCGCTTCGGCAAACACGTCGTCCGTGCGGTCGAGCCGCAAGGGCGTTACCGAGATGCATCGCGCCGCCAGCGCCGCGAGATCGGTCCCCTCGGCCGGCGTATCCATCATGGCGGCGCGTTCGAACCCGATCCAGAAATACGGGTTGCCACGGCCGTCGCGGCGTTCCTCGATCTTGAGGAAGCCGAGGTTGCGTTTGCCTTGCCGCGTCACCAATACGCCCGCGACATCCTCCGGCGCGCAGGCCGGAAAATTGACATTGACCACGGTGTTCTTCGGCACGCCCGCGGCCATCACCTTGCGCAAAATCTGCGGACCGAATTTGAGCGCCGTTTCCCACAGCGGTTTGTTGCGTGTTTCCATGCTGAATTCCTGCGACAGCGCGAAGGACGGAAACCCGAGGATCGTCCCTTCGAGCGCGCCTGCGATGGTGCCGGAATAGACCACGTCTTCGGCGACGTTGCGGCCGCGATTGACGCCGGACAGCACGAGGTCCGGTGCTTCTTTGCCGAGGATGTGCCGCGCTCCCATGATCACGCAATCCGTCGGCGTTCCCCGCACGGCGAAATGGCGCGGCCCGACTTCGCGCAGCCGCAGCGGATCGTTCAAGGACAGCGAATGAGAGACGCCGGACTGATCGAGTTCTGGCGCGACCACCCAGACATCTTCGGACAACTCCTTGGCGATTTGCTCGACGATCTTGAGGCCCGGCGCGTGGATGCCGTCGTCGTTGGTACAGAGAATCCGCATTCGTTGGGTGCCCTTTTCGGCTGCTTTTACGCCGTTCGGACACGTCTTATCCGGCTATGCTCATGCTGGCAAACCTGCCGCCGGCTCCTGCCTGGCGTGGTCAGCGGACCTGTTCGAGCTCTCGTTTCGCGTTGAGCGGCGCCAGCTTGACGCCTCCCCGCAATTCCTTCGCGCTGACGAAACGGGCGCCGATCAGCGGTCCATCGCGCCAGACCCGCTGGCAGACGCGAAGCACGTCGCCGGATGGATTGAAGGCGACGCCGAACAATTCAGGGACGAATAACGTGCCCACATCAAGACAGACCCCGCTTTGCGAGATGTCGACCACTTCACATTCGATCCATGGCGAATCCGGCATGGGGATCACAAATCCCGGCTTGTCGAAAACGACGCGCACATGTCTGCGCTCGCCAAAATTATCTGAGTTCCTCGCCATCACGCCGCGCAGAGTGCACGGGATGCCTTGAATGTTGGTTATCGCGTGAAGTTAAAATTTAATTGATGCGGCCGCGCACCCGCCAGCGGACACGCCACTACCCCAGGCACGCCGGTTAGCGGATGACGCTTTCGGCGGGCTGGCCGCCATCGACCGCGGCACGCTGCAAAAATCCCTTGGCCAGCGCGTGATAGATTCCCTCGCGGCAAACCAGCCGGGAGCTGCCGTAGCCAATCAGCGCCGCCGCCATCAGCGGCACCACCATGGCGTGATTGTCGGTCATTTCCGTTACAATCACGAAGGCGGTGATCGGCGCCTGCACGACGCCCGCGAAATACGACACCATGCCGAGCAGCAGGATGGCTGCGAGCGGCGCGCTCGGGAAGAACTGGGCAATGTTGGAGCCGATGCCCGCACCAACCGCAAGCGACGGCGAGAAGATGCCGCCGGGCATGCCGCTCGCCGTCGAGAGCAGCGTTGCAAGCAGCTTCAGGATGCCGAAACTTTCCGGCAGCGGCGCCCCGCTTTCGAGCGCGTGCTTCACCTGCGCGTAGCCGGTGCCGTAGATCGTGCCGCCCGACGCGAATCCGCACAGCGCGACCGCCAGTCCGCAGGCGAGTGCGAACGGGATCGGATGACGCTTGACCAGCGGCCCCAGTTTTCCCGGGACGCCTTGCGCGATCAGGATCACCAAGCGGCTGAACAATCCGCCGGCGAGACCACCCACGACGCCGCAAAACGGAATGGCCAGCCAGTCCATGCCGTGGCCCAGCATCGTGGCGCTGGAGCCGAAATAAGAATAGTTGCCGACCAGAGCGAGCGACGTCAGGCCCGCCGCGATCACCGTGCCGATGATCAGGCCGCTGGTGCGAACCTCAAACGCGCGGCTCATCTCCTCGATGCCGAACACGATTCCCGCGAGCGGCGTGTTGAACGCGGCGGCGACGCCTGCGGCAGCGCCCGCCAGGATCAGGCCGGGCTGGCGGCGCGGCGACATCCGCCCGATCGCGAACATGATGGACGCGCCGACCTGCACCGTCGGCCCTTCGCGGCCGACCGACGCTCCGCACAGCAGGCCCAGCACGGTCAGAAGCACTTTTCCGACGCCGATGCGAAACGAAACGAGTTTGCTTCGCGCCTCATAGCCGTCGAGTTCGCGCGCGGCGATCGCCTGCGGAATGCCGCTGCCTTGCGGATCTGGAAAAAAGCGAATGGTGAGAAACACCGACAGCGCAAAGCCCAGCGGCGTAATCAGGAACGAGGCAAAGCGCCATCGCTCCAGCGCGTGCGCGAACATGAGCTGCGCCCAGTCCGAGGCTTGCGCCAGTCCGACGGCCGCGCCGCCGATGGCGACACCGCCGGCGACAAAAATGATCCGCCGCTGCCACCGGGTCGACATGACCCGGACGGACCGCATTTGACGCTCGGAAAGATGCGGCCGCTGCATTTACTTACCGCCGCCGATGACTTTGAGGCCGCCCATGTAGGGTTGCAACACGTCGGGCACCGCGATCGAGCCGTCGGCCTGCTGATAGGTTTCCATCACGGCGATCAGCGCGCGGCCGACTGCCGTGCCGGAGCCGTTCAGCGTATGCACGAAGCGCGGCTTGCCGTCGGGGCCGCGCGAGCGCGCATCCATCCGCCGCGCCTGGAAATCGCCGCACACCGAGCAGCTAGAGATTTCGCGATAAGTCCCGCCGTCCCCTTGCCCCGGCATCCACACCTCGATGTCGTAGGTCTTTTGCGAGGCAAAGCCCATGTCGCCGGTGCACAGCGTCATGACGCGATAATGCAGGTCGAGCTTGCGCAGCACTTCCTCGGCGCAGGCCAGCATGCGCTCGTGCTCGTCCTTCGAGGTCTCCGGCGTCGTGACCGACACCAGTTCGACCTTTGTGAACTGATGCTGCCGGATCATGCCGCGGGTGTCGCGCCCGGCCGCTCCCGCCTCCGCGCGGAAACACGGCGTCAGTGCGGTGAAGCGCAGCGGCAGTTCCTTTTCGTCGAGGATGGATTCGCGGACGAGATTGGTCAGCGAGACTTCGGCGGTGGGAATGAGCCAGAGCTTTTGCTCACTCGGAGCGCCTAAGAGTTCATCGTAGAAATGTTCGCGCAATTCGACTTGCACCTGCTCGCGCTGGCCCAAGACTGATCGAACAATATTGGTGAAAAATTTTCGCCGATAAAGCGCGTTAGCTCTTTCTTCTGCGAAATCTA
>JAFEFK010000135.1 GCA_018240625.1 Pseudomonadota bacterium | reverse complement strand
GAGGAGTCGTTTCCCGGTTCTGATCCGGTGAGCGTAACCCAGCCGGCGCCCTCAAAACCACCAAAGGACAAGGCCGACCGCGGCTGAAATCCCCGGCTGGCGCCGCGAAGGCCGCGGAACAACGCCATCGCCACGAAGTCGGAAATAAGATGATTATCGTTTATTTTCAAATGCTTAACTAAATACTCGTCGCCCGAGGGCCGGTAACGATTCATCATACTTTTTGACGTCGCTTTAGCTCCGGAGGCTTTATAAGCGCGTACACGCTATGATTGGGGGCGCCCAGACAGGTTCGCCGGACCAGCTTCAACAGCGGCAGCGAACATTCGGGCGCATCGTGGGGGTATTATGAGCCGTAAATATTTCGGAACGGACGGCATTCGTGGCCGCGCCAACGGGCTGATCACGCCGGAACTGGCGATGAAGGTCGGCCAAGCCGCCGGCCTCGTCTTTCAGCGCGGCGATCACCGTCATCGCGTGGTGATCGGCAAGGACACCCGGCTTTCCGGTTACATGATCGAATACGCGCTGGTGGCGGGTTTCACCTCGGTCGGCATGGACGTGCTGCTGCTCGGCCCGATGCCGACGCCGGCGGTGGCGATGCTGACCAAGTCGATGCGCGCCGATCTCGGCGTCATGATTTCCGCTTCGCACAATCTGTTCGAGGATAACGGCATCAAGCTGTTCGGCCCGCAGGGCTTCAAGCTCTCCGACGACGTCGAGAAACAGATCGAACAACTGCTCGACGACAACCTCGACAAGAAGCTCGCAGAGAGCGCGAGCCTTGGCCGCGCCCGCCGTATCGACGGCGTACACGATCGCTATATCGAATTCGCCAAGCGCACATTGCCGCGCGAACTCAGCCTCGACGGGCTGCGCGTCGTGGTCGATTGCGCCAACGGAGCCGCCTACAAGGTGGTGCCGGAAGCGTTGTGGGAACTGGGCGCCGACGTCATTCCGATCGGCGTCGAACCCGACGGCTTCAATATCAACAAGGATTGCGGTTCGACCGCGCCGGAAACCTTAAGCCGCAAGGTGCGCGAGATGCGCGCCGATATCGGCATCGCGCTCGATGGCGACGCAGACCGGCTGATCATCGTCGATGAGCGGGGTCATGTGGTCGATGGCGACCAGCTTCTCGCCGTCATCGCGCAGAGCTGGAAGGAAGACGGCCGGCTGACCAAGCCGGGGATCGTTGCGACGGTGATGTCGAACCTCGGCCTCGAGCGCTTCCTCAAGGAGCACGACATGTCGCTGGTGCGGACGCCGGTGGGCGACCGTTATGTCCTCGAGCAGATGCTGAAGCACGGCTACAACCTTGGCGGCGAACAGTCCGGCCATATCATCCTGTCGGACTATGCGACCACCGGCGACGGTTTCGTCTCCGCGCTTCAGGTGCTCGCGGTGGTGCAGAAGCTCGGCCGTCCCGTCTCGGAGGTCTGCCACAAGTTCGAGCCGTTGCCGCAGATCCTGAAGAATTTTCGTTATCGCAGCGGCAAGCCGCTGGACCATGCCGAAGTCAAGTCGGCGATTACCGCCGCCGAGACGCGCCTCAACGGTCACGGGCGCCTGCTGGTTCGTTCGTCCGGCACCGAGCCGGTGATCCGCGTGATGGGCGAAGGTGACGATCGCATCCTGGTCGAGGAAGTCGTGGACACCATCGTGTCAGCACTGGGCGGCGCCGCGGCGGCGTAAGCTGCCCTCGAGACTGCTCACGCCCGTCGTCCCCGCGTGCGCGGGGACGACTCGTAACTGCATCCCTGCCATTAGCTATTATTACTGGTCGGCGCGGGATTC
>JAFEFK010000134.1 GCA_018240625.1 Pseudomonadota bacterium | reverse complement strand
CGCGCCTGCAGAAGGCCGGACATCTCGGCGTGACCGACAAGGGCTATGCCGCCGTCGGCCCGATCAACTGGCTGGCCTTCAACACCGCCAAAGCACCGCTCGACAACAAGGCGGTCCGCCAGGCGATTGGCTATGCCATCGACCGCAATTTCATCACCAAGGCCTTGCTGCGCGGCATCGCCAAGCCGCAGCGCTCGCCAATCATCGAAACAAGTCCATTCTTCGATTCGAAGATTCCGTCCTACGACCTCGATCTGAACAAGGCGAACGCTCTGCTCGACCAGGCCGGCCACAAGAAGGGGCCGGACGGCATGCGCTTCAAGCTGACGGTCGATTACATACCGGGCGGCGGCGAAGAGCAGGAAGGCATCGCCCAGTATCTGAAGTCGCAGCTCAAGAAGGCGGGCATCGACATCGAAGTCCGCGCCTCGCCGGACTTCCCGACCTGGGCCAAGCGCATCTCGAACTACGATTTCGACATGACCATGGACGAGGTTTACAACTGGGGCGACCCGGTGATCGGCGTGCACCGCACCTATCTTTCATCCAACATCCGCAAGGGTGTCATCTGGTCGAACACCCAGCAGTATCGGAACCCGAAGGTCGACGACCTGCTCAATAAAGCGGCGGTGGAAAAGGATCCGAGCGCGCGCAAGAAGCTCTATGACGAGTTCCAGATGATCGTCGGCGACGACCTTCCGATCTACTGGATCAACGCGCTGCCCTACCACACCATCTACAACAAGCGTCTCGGCAACATTCCGGAATCGATCTGGGGCTCGATGCAATCGATGGACGAGGTATACTGGAAGAAGGCCTGAGGTTGACTGACCGACTCGCCGGGCCCGCGAGATGAGCTACGGCCGGAGTACAGGAGCGACATGGGACTGACCGCCTATATCGCCAGACGCCTGGTCTACGGGGTCATCCTGCTGGTCGGCGTGCTCGTTCTCAACTTCTTCCTGATTCATGCCGCGCCCGGCGATCCGGCCGAGACGATCGCGGGCGCGATGGGCGGCGCCACCGCCGAGATGCTGTCCCACATCCGGGCGACGTACGGCCTCGACAAACCGCTTCTCACTCAGCTCGCCATTTATCTCGGGCACGTCGCGCATGGCGATCTCGGCATGTCCTATTATTTCAACCAGCCTGTGATCGGCCTGATCGCCGCACGTGTGGGGCCGACCATCCTGCTTGTCTTCGCCGCTCAACTGATCGCGATCACCGTCGGCGTTGTGATGGGCGTGCTCGCGGCGCGAAAGCCGTCGGGGCCGCTGTCCGCGGTCATCACCGTGTTTTCCACCATCGGCTACGCGGCGCCGGTGTTCTGGACCGGAATCATGCTCATCATCCTGTTCGCTTCGATCATCCCGATCTTCCCCGTGGACGGAATGACCAGCGCGCGTTTTTCCGGAGGCTTTGCCGCGCATGTCGGCGATGTGCTGTATCATCTGGCGTTGCCCGCCTTCACGCTGGCCATCATCTTTCTGGCGCAATATTCGCGCCTGTCGCGCGCCTCGATGATCGACGTGCTCGGTGCGGACTACGTCCGCACGGCGCGCGCCAAGGGGCTGAGCGAAACCAAGGTCGTCTTCAGACATGCGTTGCGCAATGCCGTGCTTCCCATCATCACGGTTGCCGGCATCCAGTTCGGCAATCTGATTTCCGGCGCACTCCTGGTCGAAT
>JAFEFK010000133.1 GCA_018240625.1 Pseudomonadota bacterium | reverse complement strand
CTACACGGGGCTACATGAAACGATCAAGCAGCATGATTTTCGTTTCATCGTTCGCTGAAAACGAAATGTAGCCCGGACAGCAGACGAAGTCACGCTCGCGCGCCGCTCCGCCGTGGACACTTGCTGCCTGTGGCTACAATGCTTGGCGATGACTGCATCGCAACAGCCTCGCTTCGGTTCCTTCCCGTTGGCGTACGCCGCCGCCCGGCTCCTCGTCCGCGCCGGCGAATGGCCGCTGTCGCGCACAGCACGATTTCGAGGCTGCGCCTCTAAACGCACCATCGACGCGATAGGCGAGAAGCCGACTTATCCGCCATAGTCTTGGCGGAAGCCATCAGTTGCCTTCAACCAATCGCTCATGGAAAAACCGCGCTATGCTCTAGTTAAATTCGCGATGAAACACTGACCTATCAAATTCCGCGGGCTTGTCGGTGCAGATGCGAGGCAGCGCGGCCCGTAGTTGCGGCGAGCACGGCGCTAAAAACGCAAAGTGGCTGGCGGGTACGTTGTGAATTTCCGGCTTTCCCGGTAGCGCTCGAGCGACTCGAGCCGTGCCTTCCGGATCGATAATCCCGATTCCGACCTCCGCTCGCCAGAACTGCACCGGAATCTTTATTGCGGCCAGATTGGATTGCGTGAAGAAGGCGGGTATCGGATCGGCGATAACAGCAGCGCGAATGCGCGCATCCTGCGCCAAGGCGGGAATGTCGCCGCCTCTAATTTGATCGCAAATTTTCACCCCATCGGGGCAACCACTCGCATAACGTCCGAAGTCCGGCGCGGCACCGATCAGTGCCAGAGCAGTGTAGCCTCCCTTGGAAAATCCAAACAGTCCGATTTTCCCAGGATCAACGACGGCCCCATCTTTCCAGTCATGCAGCACGAAATCGAGTAGCCGGACCATATCTGCAGGACGCTCCAAGTAGGATGACAGATCGTCTTTTTTCGAGGAATCCTTCGCGTTGTCGCCTGGATGATTGATCGCCGCGACGACGAATCCGGCATCCGCTAGTGCCGCTGCCGTGTCATGGTGGCCGCCGAACCACCCGACATATCCGTGAGAAATGATGACCAGCGGGAGCTTTGCCCCGGTGTCGGGGCAATCCTTCACTCCGCTGAGACCAAAGTCGACGCCCACGCCTAGGTCGCCTAGCTCAACATCATTTGGTTTGGCCTCGCATGGATACCAGATCGCGCCCGACAAGTTCGGACCATGGTTGAAAAGCTGGATGCCAGCGGCGTCGGCGGAAGAAGCCGAGCAAAGAAGCGCAACAACTAAAGACCAAAATACCTTACGCAAGTAAGTTCCCTAGCAACGTGATCGTCAGTGCGACGCGACATCGCGGACGAGCCACGACGACAGCATGGCCGGCACAAGGCCGACCAGACCGAACAGAATGAATTGCAACGTCCCGCTGTCAGAGCCTCGCGAACCATAGAGAAATTCCGCGGCGATAAATCCGACCACGCCGATGATCAGCATGCGCAGAACCCAGTTGATGCGATTGACGTGAGCGAGAATGTCGTCGATCGAGGCGACCGCCAGACACGGCAGCAGTCCGAACAGGTAGCTGAACTGCAATGTCGAAAACAGTACGACAACGAATTTTCCGACCTCGGCGAGGTTGGTCTCGGCCCAGTACCCCGACAAATACGTGGTCGTCGCAAGCAGGATCAGACCGCCGAGGGCGGGGCCGATCAGGACGAAAATCACATAACGCT
>JAFEFK010000132.1 GCA_018240625.1 Pseudomonadota bacterium | reverse complement strand
TGGGAACCGTTAAAGATCGTCCATGCAGGTGTATTTTCGGAACGCCGCCTTCGCAGCTCCGTTGACCATCCAAATGGGAGACGACATGAAAACGATTCTAGCAGCCGCCTTGGCCATCGGAACATTGGTTTGCGCCGGTGCTCCTGCATTCGCTCGAAATGACAATTTCTGCCTGCAAGGCCGCGAGTGGGGCTATCCCGGCAATTGCGCGTTCTCGACTTACCGGCAGTGTATGGCCTCGGCATCAGGAACCAACGCAGCGTGCGGCAGGAATCCGATGTCCTACCCGAGAGGCTATCAGCGCTAAATCAAAGCCCGCCACCCCAAAAGGGTAACGGGCGTTCTCAGCCGCCGGCGCACGCCGCCTATTTTACGCCGAGCAGCTCGACGTCGAAGATCAACGTCGCATTTGGCGGGATAACGCCGCCGGCGCCACGCGCGCCATAACCGAGCGCCGGCGGAATGACGAGCGTACGCTTGCCGCCGACTTTCATGGTGGCGACGCCTTCATCCCAGCCCGCGATCACCTGATGCTGACCGATCGGAAACTCGAACGGCTCGTTGCGATCCACCGAACTGTCGAATTTCTTGCCCTTCTGCCCGTTCTCATACAGCCAGCCTGTATAGTGCATGACGCAAATCTGGCCGGGCTTTGGTGTCGCGCCGGTGCCGACCTTGCTGTCCGTGATTTGCAAGCCTGATGCTGTCGTCATGGTTTTCCCCGCGGTCTGGGCCGCTGCTGTGGCCGGAGCACCGATCAGAACGATGTCACCTGACGAGATCGCAAGAGCGACCGCCAAAACGCCCGCATATCGAAATGCCCGCATCGTCATATTCTCCAGCCTGTGTGATCGGCGCATGTGTCTAACTCAACGGTCACGTGACGGCCACGGGTTTTTGCTGGCACACATCGCAGGGAGATACGGGAAGCGGCGCGCAAATCGCTCCGCGCGCCGCTGTCAATCGATCAACGTGCTGCGATCAGCCGCAGACCTCGACCCGCCGCAAGCGCCAGCCGTAGCGCGTGTGGATCCGGCGCCGGACCAGATAACAGCCGCCGTCATCATAATATCCGCTGTAAGCATAGGGATAACCGTAGCCGTAAGGATAACCGTATCCGTAGGGATAACCGCCGTAATAGTAGGCGTACGGCGCCGCAAGTCCCAAGCCCAGAGCGAACCCGCCTCCGCGCCAGCCGCCGCCACGCCATCCACCGCCACGCCATCCGCCGCCGTGGAAACCACCACCGCCATGAAAGCCACCACCGCCATGGAAACCGCCGCCGCCATGAAAGCCACCACCGCCCCGCGCCGATGCGACCGTCGGTGAGACCAATCCCACCGCCGCAGCGGCCAGCAATGCGATCATCGTTTTGCGCAACATCATCTACCTCCGTCAATTCCTTGCCGCCCACCAATGAGATACACCGGCTCCAGCGGTTTGTTTCCGCCGGCGATTTTTATTCGCTCGAATTCCGCTCAATTC
>JAFEFK010000131.1 GCA_018240625.1 Pseudomonadota bacterium | reverse complement strand
TGCTTATCGGCGGCGGAACTGACCACGGGGCGGTGCGCCACGCGGTGCGCCGCTCGGACGCTCGTCCTTATGGCGGAAGATGAGCCGCCCCTTCTCCAGATCGTAAGGCGACATCTCGATGGTCACGCGATCGCCAGCCAGCGTCTTGATCCGGTTTTTTTTCATTTTGCCGGCAGTGTAGGCAACAATCTCATGACCGGCATCGAGTTGAACCCGATATCGGGCGTCGGGCAGGATTTCAGTGACCAGTCCTTCGAACTGGATAGATTCTTCTTTCGCCATGGGGTTCTCCAGATCGAGTGGCGGCTAGCGTTGCGGACGTTGGTTGGGCTTGGCGCGCGCGGGGCGGCTTTCACGATGCAGGAAGGCAACTCCCTGCATCCCCTCAGTCTTACCGCCCTGCGATGGACGGGACGACTCGTGCCGAGCGGCTTCGTGCCGGTTGGCTGCCGGCGCACCATGGCCGGGGCGCCGGCGGCGGCGTGGTCCCTTTGCTCCCGGAGCGGCATCAGCACCTCTGGCGGAGTGGGTGGGCTGCGCCGGACGTCCCGCGCGATGCTGCTGCTGCGGTACTGCGTCGCGATAACCGGGTGTCCGGCGATCCTCTCGCGGCAGTGTCACACGGATCAGCTTTTCGATATCCCGCAGGTAGGCCATTTCCTCGGCTCCGGCGACCAGCGAGATCGCCACTCCGTCCGCGCCGGCGCGCGCGGTGCGGCCGATGCGATGGACATACGTCTCGGGGATGTTCGGAAGGTCGAAATTGAAGACGTGGGTGATGCCGTCGACATCGATGCCGCGGGCGGCAATGTCGGTCGCGACCAGCGTGCGGATCTCACCGGTACGAAAAGCGGCCAGGACGCGCTCGCGGTGGTTCTGCGATTTGTTGCCGTGAATGGCGTCGGCACGAATGCCGGCCCTTTCAAGGCTCTTCACGACCTTGTCGGCGCCATGCTTGGTTCGCGTGAAAATCAGCGCGCGGTCGACTTGTTCCTGTTTCAGAAGCTGGGCCAGAAAAGCGGGCTTGCTGGCGTGGTCGACCTGAATGATGCGCTGCTCAATGCGCTCGACGGTCGAGGCGACCGGCGTCACGGCGACGCGAGCCGGGTCGCGCAGCATCTGCTCGGCGAGTTCGGCGATGTCCTTCGGCATTGTCGCCGAGAAAAACAGCGTCTGCCGCTTGATCGGAAGCTTGCCGACGATTTTGCGGATATCGTTGATGAAACCCATGTCGAGCATGCGATCGGCTTCGTCAAGCACGAGGAATTCCACATTGCCGAGCCTGAGCCCGTTGCTTTGCACGAGATCGAGCAGGCGGCCGGGTGTGGCGACCATGACTTCGACGCCCTGCATGACCGATCGGACCTGGCGTCCCATCGGGACGCCGCCGATCGCCAGAGCCGATGTCAGACGCATATGGCGGCCGTAGGCGTTGAAGCTCTCAAGAATCTGGCCGGAAAGTTCACGCGTCGGGCTGAGCACCAGCACCCGGCAGCTCTTGGGCTGCGGTTTGATGCGGTTCTGCAGGATGCGGTGCAGGATCGGAAGAGCGAAAGCTGCGGTCTTGCCGGTGCCGGTCTGGGCAATTCCGACCACGTCACGTCCGGTAAGAGCAAGAGGAATGGTTTGAGCCTGGATCGGTGTGGGCGTCAGATAGTTTTCTTCTGCAAGCGCACGAGAGATGGGATCGGCGAGGCCGAAATCCTGGAAGGAGGTCAAAAGGTTGGTTCTTTCATCATAAAAGGCAGACGCCCGACGGAATCGCCGGGAACGCGCGGAGGTGTCTGGAGACACCCGCGTGTTTGGGGCGTCGATGGGGGTTAGCTGAAGGGGCAAGCCAGAAACCGTTGGACGGGCTCAGAACAAGCGCCTCGCGGTGACCCGATGATTCTCAGGGTCTTGACGGTCATATGGAACACGAACGCGGCGGTTTCAAGGTGAATCGTAGATCACCCGGTACGGACGGTCACTAAACGAAGTCTCGTCCTCGCTGCACATTGGATAGTCAGCCGCTGTGCGATAATTTTAGCCAGACGATCTCGAATGCTTGAAATATAGTCAGTCTGCTGTGCCCATATACAGACCCGATGGCTACCGTTTAGGCGCGAGATTGGAAATATCGGTCCCTATCGGATAAATATATCAGTAAATTCAATATCTTAATAGAATCGTCAAGCGTGGCACAGTTCTTGCGATTCCCTTAACGCAGGCGGCCGTGGGGCCGTTTCGCAGCGTTTCACGTCTGCGTCAGGGAGATGACAGCACATGACCAACGAATTGACTCACGCCATGGCGAAGCCGATGAGCCGGCGCAGCTGGCTGGCGGCAACGGCAGGCCTCGTCTTGGGCCTGACAGCATTCACCAATGCGAAGGCGGCTGACGACACCATCAAGATCGGCATCCTGCATTCGCTCTCCGGGACCATGGCCATCAGCGAGACCACGTTGAAAGACGTGATGCTGATGCTGATCGACGAGCAGAACAAAAAGGGCGGCGTGCTCGGCAAGAAGCTCGAGGCCGTGGTGGTCGATCCCGCCTCGAACTGGCCGCTGTTTGCGGAAAAAGCGCGCGAACTGATCACCAAGGACAAGGTCAGCGTCGTGTTCGGCTGCTGGACCTCGGTGTCCCGCAAGTCGGTGCTGCCGGTGTTCAAGGAACTCGACTCGATCCTGTTCTACCCCGTGCAATACGAGGGCGAGGAAAGCGAGCGCAACGTGTTCTATACCGGCGCTGCGCCGAACCAGCAGGCGATCCCTGCGGTCGACTACCTCATGAAGGAAGAAAAGGTGAAGCGCTGGGTGCTGGCAGGCACCGACTACGTCTATCCGCGCACCACCAACAAGATCCTCGAGGCTTACCTGAAGTCGAAGGGCGTCGCGCAGGACGACATCATGATCAACTACACGCCGTTCGGTCACAGTGACTGGCAGACGATCGTGGCCGACATCAAGAAGTTCGGCTCGACCGGCAAGAAGACGGCGGTGGTCTCCACCATCAACGGCGACGCCAACGTTCCCTTCTACAAGGAGCTCGGCAACCAGGGGATCAAGGCGACCGACATTCCGGTCGTGGCGTTCTCGGTCGGTGAAGAAGAACTCGCGGGCCTCGATACCAAGCCGCTGGTCGGCCACCTCGCCGCCTGGAATTATTTCGAGTCGATCAAGACGCCGGCGAACACGGCCTTCATCAAGGAATGGCACGCATTCACCAAGAAGCCGAACCGCACCACCAATGACCCGATGGAAGCGCACTACGTCGGCTTCAACATGTGGGTGAAGGCCGTCGAGAAGGCGAAGTCGTTCGATCCGGACAAGGTGATCGACGCTCTGCCGGGCATCAAGCAGGCGAACCTCACCGGCGGTGTCTCGGAAATGCTGCCGAACCACCACATCACCAAGCCGGTGTTCATCGGCGAGATCCAGGCCGACGGCCAGTTCAACGTGGTTTCGCCCGATGATCCGAAAAAGGCAAAGCTGGTGCCCGGCGACGCCTGGTCCGACTATCTTCCGGGATCGAAGGATCTCGAGGCCGACTGGGTCAAGCTGAAGTGCGGCAACTACAACACCGTCACCAAGAAGTGCGGCGGTCAAAGTTCCTGATCACGCCGAATAGCTAACGAAGGCGGCGCCGGTCGCGCCGCCTTCTCACTCTCAGCCTGCCGGGGCCTGTCGTGATTTCCTTTGTTCGTTCTCTCGCTTCTTTTGTGCGCCGCCTGCACGTGTTTCGAACGCTGCTGGCCCTCGCACTGATCTCCGCCGTCGCGGTTCCGGCTTTCGCCGGCCCTTTCGAGGATGCGGTCGCTCAATTCAGTGAAGGATCGTTCGCCGATTCCGAGGAGGCCGTCGGCAAGCTCGCCGTGACCGCCAATCCGATGGCATTCACGATCATCAGCGCGCTCCAGGACGGGCGGCTGTATGCGGACTCCGACGCGAAGAAGGTCTACCTCAAAAGCACCGACGGCAAGGTGACCGATGCGGTCACAGGTGCCGCGGTCGGCGACCTGCCCGACAGCGCGAGCAAGTTGCGCCTCAACAACAAGCTGCGCCGCGCCGTCGACGCCGCGCTTGGCAGCCTGACCCTGCTCTCGCCGGATGCTGCGAAGCGGGTGCAGGCCGCGCAGGCGGTTTTCAAATCGCGCGATGTCGCGGCGCTGCCGATCATCGACGGCGCGCTCAAGAAAGAAACCAATCCTGCAGCGAAGAAAGCCTTTGCCGAAGCGCGGGCCGCCATCCTGCTGTTTTCGCCCGACGCTGCCGAATCCGACAAGCTCGACGCGATCGCCACGATCCGCGCCAAGGGCGATCAGGAAGCACTGGCGTTGCTTTCGGGGCTTCCCGGCAATCAACCGGCCAGCGTCACGCGAGTTGCGGCAAGTGCGGTAACGTCCATTCAGAACAACCTGGCGCTCTGGTCGGCTGTTCAGAACGCCTGGTACGGCCTGTCGCTCGGTTCGGTGCTTCTGCTCGCGGCCATCGGGCTCGCCATCACCTTCGGCGTGATGGGCGTGATCAACATGGCGCACGGCGAAATGGTCATGATCGGAGCCTATGTGACGTTCGTGGTGCAGGATGTCATCCGCACCCGCTATCCCGGCTTGTTCGACTACTCGCTTCTGTTTGCGGTGCCGCTGGCCTTCGTTATTGCCGGCACCATCGGCGTGCTGATCGAGCGCACCATCATCCGCTTTCTCTACGGGCGGCCGCTTGAAACATTGCTGGCGACTTGGGGCCTCTCCCTCGTGTTGCAGCAGGCGGTCCGTACCATCTTCGGGCCGAACAACCGCGAGGTCGGCAACCCCTCATGGATGAGCGGCGCGTTCGAGATCGGTCAGATTTCCATTACCAACAATCGCCTCTGGATTCTTTGTTTCACACTGGCGGTGTTCGCCATCCTGCTCGCGATGCTCCGCTATACGAGCCTCGGGCTCGAGATGCGCGCGGTGACCCAGAATCGCCGCATGGCCGCTTCGATGGGCATCGCCACCTCACGCGTCGATGCGCTGACGTTCGGTCTCGGTTCGGGGATCGCCGGCATCGCTGGCGTGGCACTGTCGCAGATCGATAACGTCAGCCCCAATCTTGGCCAAAGCTACATCATTGACAGCTTCATGGTGGTTGTGTTCGGCGGCGTCGGAAATCTCTGGGGCACGCTGGTCGGCGCCTTCACGCTCGGCATCGCCAACAAGTTTCTCGAGCCCGTCGCAGGCGCGGTACTCGGCAAGATCGCTATTCTGGTTCTCATCATCCTGTTCATCCAGAAGCGCCCGCGCGGCCTGTTCGCGCTCAAGGGCCGGGCGGTGGAGGCATGAGGATGTCCGGGCTCGGAATCTTTTCTCCCCTCCCTCCGCGTAGCGGCGGGGAGGGGTCGGGGGTGGGGGGTCTTTGTCTGTGGCCAGATATTTCCTTTGCGCTGGCCGAAGCAGGCCCACGCGGTGGTTCATCAGTAACAAAGGAAGGCAGCCCCCCACCCCCGACCCCTCCCCACCATTTCGCTTTGCTTCATGGGGGGAGGGGAGTTTCTCCCGTTTCCGCGTGCCACGTTACACGCGGCGTCCTCCTTCATAAGCGAGGGCAAGACTAATGACTCCGCACGTCCTCACCCGGTCGCTGGATCGCGGCGCGACGATCTTTCTCGCCGTGGTCGCAACGCTCGGCATCCTGATTCCACTATCCAACCTGCTGCTGCCGGCGGGCTCCGCGTTTCAGGTGCCGACCTATCTGGTGGCGCTGTTCGGCAAATACGTCTGCTACGCGATCCTCGCGCTGTCGATCGACCTGATCTGGGGCTATTGCGGAATTTTGTCGCTCGGCCACGGCGCGTTCTTCGCGCTCGGCGGCTACGCGATGGGCATGTACCTGATGCGCCAGATCGGCAGCCGCGGCGTCTATGCCAATCCGATCCTGCCGGACTTCATGGTGTTCCTGAACTGGCCGAAGCTGCCCTGGTACTGGTACGGCTTCGACAGCTTCTGGTTTGCCGCGCTGATGGTGCTGCTGGTGCCGGGACTCTTGGCGTTCGTGTTCGGCTGGTTCGCCTTTCGCTCGCGTGTCACGGGCGTGTATCTCTCGATCATCACGCAGGCGATGACCTATGCGCTGCTGCTCGGGTTTTTTCGCAACGATTTCGGCTTCGGCGGCAACAATGGCCTGACCGATTTCAAGGACATTCTCGGCTTCAATATTCAGTCGGACGGAACCCGCGCGGCGCTGTTCATGGCGAGTTGCCTTGCGCTCATCGTCGGCTTTTTGATCTGCCGTGCGGTGGTGACGTCGAAACTTGGCAAGGTGCTGATCGCGATTCGCGACGCGGAGTCGCGCACGCGGTTCCTCGGATACCTGGTCGAATCCTACAAGCTGTTCGTGTTCACCCTGTCGGCCTGCATGGCCGGCGTTGCGGGCGCGCTGTATGTGCCGCAGGTCGGCATCATCAATCCCAGCGAATTCGCACCGGGCAATTCGATCGAAGCCGTGATCTGGGTGGCGGTCGGCGGACGCGGGACGCTGGTCGGCGCAGCGCTCGGCGCGGTCGTCGTCAACTATGCAAAGACGTTCTTCACCTCCGGCGTGCTCGCTCCCTACTGGCTGTTCATGCTGGGCGCGCTGTTCATCCTGGTGACGCTGCTGCTGCCGAAAGGGATTATCGGCACCTTCCATGCGTGGTGGGGGGTGCGAAACCAGCGGCGGCTGACCGCGAACGCCGAGAGCGCCGTGCGCGAAGACGGCGTCGCTGAACCCAGCATGGCGGAGTAAGCATATGAACGTCATGGACACCCGTGCCACCTCCGCCATGCTCTATCTCGACGGAGTGCATGTTTCCTTCGACGGCTTTCATGCCATCAACAATCTATCGCTAACGCTCGCGCCCGGCGAGATGCGCGCCATTATCGGTCCCAACGGCGCCGGAAAGACGACGATGATGGATATCATCACCGGCAAAACCAAGCCGGACGAGGGCGATGTGCTGTTCGACGGCGTCACCGACCTGACGCGGCTTGACGAAACCCGGATCGCCGAGCTCGGCATCGGCCGCAAATTCCAGAAACCGACGGTGTTCGAGAGCCAGACCATTGAAGATAATCTGTTGCTGGCGCTGAATGTCGACCATCGTGTGCGCGGCACCTTGTTCTGGCGCGAAAGCAAGTCCGAGATGGAACGCATCGAGCGCGTCCTCGAGACCATTCGCCTCAAGGACGCGCGAAACCGGCTGGCAGGCAGCCTGTCCCACGGACAGAAGCAGTGGCTCGAGATCGGGATGCTGCTGGCGCAGGATCCAAAATTGCTTCTCGTCGATGAGCCGGTCGCAGGCATGACGGATGTGGAAACCCATCAGACCGCCGAACTGCTCAAGGAGATCAATCGCGACAAGACGGTGATGGTGGTCGAGCATGACATGACGTTTGTGCGCGAGCTCGGCGTCAAGGTGACGTGCCTGCACGAAGGCTCGGTGCTGGCGGAAGGGACCATCGATCAGGTCTCATCCAATGACCGTGTGATTGAAGTGTATCTGGGGCGGTGAGAGAAGCGTCATTCCGGGGCGCCGCGTAGCGGCGAACCCGGAATCTCAAGGACCAAACAATTTCGAGATTCCGGATGCAAGCGCAATGCGCTTGCTCCGGAATGACGAGGAGAACGGGATGCTGAACGTCGACAACATCAGTCTCTATTACAGCGCGGCGCAGGCGTTGCGCGGCGTTTCAATCGTGGCCGAGCCGGGCAAGGTGACTTGCGTGCTCGGCCGTAACGGCGTCGGCAAGACCAGCCTGCTGCGAGCCATGGTGGGTCAATATCCCATCGCCGGCGGTTCGATCGTCTTCGATGGCACCGATATCTCTCAGCTTAAGCCGTACGAGCGTGCACGCCGCGGGATCGGCTTTGTGCCGCAGGGCCGCGAGATCTTTCCGCTGCTCACCGTGGAGGAGAATCTCAAGACCGGGTTTGGGCCGCTGAAACGCGCCGAGCGCAATATTCCGGATGACGTGTTTTCGCTGTTTCCGGTTCTGCAATCGATGCTGGGACGGCGTGGCGGCGATCTTTCCGGGGGGCAGCAGCAGCAGCTTGCGATCGGGCGAGCGCTGGTGACGCGCCCCAAGCTCCTTTTGCTCGACGAGCCGACCGAGGGCATCCAGCCGTCGATCATCAAGGATATCGGCCGCGCGATTTCCTATCTCCGCAGCCTTGGCAATATCGCAATCGTGCTCGTTGAGCAGTATCTCGATTTTGCTTGTGAGCTCGGGGACCATTTTGCGGTGATGGATCGTGGCGCGGTAAAATTCAGTTGCGACCGCGGCAACCTGGATCCCGCGCAGATCAGCCGGGCCATGGCGCTGTGATGGGGCGCGATGGACAGGATGCGTTGTAAAGCGGGGCGATTTGAGCCACGCTGAGGATGTGAACGCGATCACCGTAAATCGCGGTCGGGGGAAAATGCAGATCAACCCGCCTGATGTGGCGTCACAGGTTTTCGCGGCCAACCGGGCGCGGGGGGCGGTCGCGTTCGATGTGCACGCGGCCGAGGGGGTGACGCGTCGCGGGCGCTTGCACGAATCCGGCTCGCTGCGGGTCAGGTTTCCATCCCCAGAGGCGGCGGGGCTATCGGCGGTGTTCGTCAACACGGCCGGCGGCATTGCCGGCGGCGATCGCTTCGACATCGATATCGCGGTGGCTGAAGCGGCCCGGCTGACAGTCACGACCGCTGCGGCGGAGAAGGTCTATCGTTCGCACGGGCCGTCCGCCCATGTTGGCATCACCCTGAAAGCGGCGGCGCGGTCTCATCTGGCATGGCTGCCGCAGGAAACTATTTTGTTCGACGATGCGAGAATATTCCGTCAGATCGACATCGATCTCGCGGCGGATGCGTCGCTGTTGCTCTGTGAGATTATCGTGTTCGGCCGCACTGCCATGGGCGAGAGCATGAGGCGAGGGACTCTTACAGATCGCTGGCGCATGCGGCGTGGCGGCGAACTGGTGTTCGCGGAGACCGTCAGGCTCGATGGCGATATCGGAGGCGTGCTGGCTAAGCCGGCAGTCGCGAATAGCAGCGTCGCGATCGGGACCGCACTGATCGTACCGGGAGACGAAGCCGTCATTGCGCGAATCCGCGAGGCGTCCGATCTGTTCCGTGGCGAGGTCGGCGTTTCCGCGTGGAACGGCTTTGCAATGGCGCGCTTCTGTGCACAAGATGGCGCAACGCTTCGCGCCGACATGATGACGGTTCTCAGTCGTGCAAGCACATCGCCGTTGCCGCGGCTGTGGCTGAATTAGATCAACCGATAGTCAGAGTATCCGCATGAATCTTTCTCCCCGCGAAAAGGACAAGCTGTTGATTTCCATGGCGGCGATGGTGGCGCGCCGCAGGCTGGAGCGTGGCGTCAAGCTCAACCATCCCGAGGCGGTGGCGATCATCTCCGACTTCATCGTCGAGGGCGCGCGCGACGGCCGGACTGTCGCGGAATTGATGCAGGCGGGCGCGCAGGTGCTGACACGCGCGCAGTGCATGGATGGCATTTCCGAGATGATCCATGACATTCAGGTGGAAGCGACATTTCCCGACGGCACCAAGCTCGTCACGGTGCATGAGCCGATCCGGTAGCTTTTCTACCCTCTCCCCCGGGCGCAGCAATTGCTGCGCGGGGCGGGAGAGGGCGCCGAAGACCGCAGGTCTGAGGCGGGTGAGGGGTATCTTGAATCAGCAAAGCAGGCCGTCCCTCACCCGGCTCGCTTCGCTCGCTATCCTCTCCCACAAGGAGAGAAGGTTTGAGGAACGCCAGATATGATCCCCGGTGAAGTCTTCATCAAGGACGGCGAGATCGAGCTCAACGCCGGACGTAAGACGGCGACGCTGACGGTCGCCAACACCGGCGACCGCCCGATCCAGGTCGGCTCGCACTATCATTTCCTCGAGACCAATCCGGCCCTTAAGTTCGATCGTAAGAAAGCGCGTGGCATGCGGCTCGATATCGCTGCCGGCACGGCAGTGCGCTTCGAACCGGGGCAGACCCGCGAGGTGACGCTTGTCGCGCTTGCGGGCAAGCGAACGATCTACGGCTTCCGTGGCGACGTAATGGGGAAACTCTAGACCATGACAGATATACATCATGGCGGCTGCCAATGCGGCAAAGTTCGCTTCCGGGTCGAACTGGCGCTTGGAGAAGTTTACGCGTGCAATTGTTCGCGTTGTGGACGGTTGGGCTCACTCTTGGCCTTCGCGCCGATAGACAAGTTCTCGCTGCTATCGGGCGAAGACGCTCTGCAAAGCTATGAGTTTAACAAGCACGTCATCAAGCACAAGTTTTGCAAGATTTGCGGCATCGAATCCTTTGCGATTGGCAGGGCTCCAAAAACACGTGGGGAGATGGCCGCGGTCAACGTGCGCTGCCTTGACGATATCGACATTGGCGCCCTGACCGTCAAGCAGGTCGACGGCAAGAGTTTCTAAGGAGCGTTGCGATATGGCCGTCAAGATTAAACGCTCCCTCTATGCCGACATGTTCGGTCCCACGACCGGCGATCGCGTACGGTTGGCCGACACAGATCTCATCATCGAAGTCGAGAAGGACTTCACCGTCTACGGCGAGGAGGTAAAATTCGGCGGCGGCAAGGTGATCCGCGACGGCATGGGACAGTCGCAAGTGACCAATCGGCAGGGCGCCGTCGACACCGTCATCACCAACGCGCTGATCGTCGATCACTGGGGAATCGTGAAGGCTGACGTTGCCATCAAGGACGGCCATATCTCCGCCATCGGCAAGGCCGGCAATCCGGACATTCAACCCGGCGTTACCATCATCATCGGACCCGGAACTGACGTCATTGCCGGTGAGGGCAAGATTCTCACCGCCGGCGGGTTTGACAGCCATATCCATTTCATCTGCCCGCAGCAGATCGAGCATGCGTTGATGAGCGGCGTCACCTCGATGCTCGGCGGTGGCACCGGGCCCTCGCACGGAACGTTCGCAACCACCTGCACGCCAGGCCCCTGGCACATGGGACGGATGATCCAATCGTTCGACGCGTTCCCGGTCAATCTCGGAATCTCGGGCAAGGGCAACGCGTCGCGCCCGGCGGCGCTGGTCGAGATGATCAAGGGCGGCGCCTGCGCGATGAAACTGCACGAGGACTGGGGCACGACGCCGGCGGCGATCGACAACTGCCTGTCGGTGGCCGACGATCACGATGTGCAGGTGATGATCCACACCGACACGTTGAACGAGTCCGGCTTTGTCGAAGACACCGTCAAGGCGTTCAAGGGCCGCACCATTCACGCCTTCCACACCGAGGGTGCGGGCGGCGGTCACGCGCCAGATATCATCAAGGTCGCGGGCCTGAAGAATGTGCTCCCCTCGTCGACCAATCCGACGCGGCCATTTACGCGCAACACCATCGACGAGCATCTGGACATGCTGATGGTGTGTCATCATCTCGATCCGTCGATTGCCGAAGATCTCGCCTTCGCCGAAAGCCGCATCCGGAAGGAAACCATCGCCGCAGAGGACATTCTTCACGATCTCGGGGCGCTCTCGATGCTGTCGTCGGATTCGCAGGCCATGGGCCGGCTCGGCGAAGTCATTATCCGCACCTGGCAGACCGCCGACAAGATGAAGAAGCAGCGCGGCGCGCTGCCCGAGGACAAGGGCAACAACAATGACAATTTCCGGGTCAAGCGTTACATCGCCAAATACACCATCAACCCCGCGATCGCCCATGGCGTTTCAAAGCTGATCGGCTCGGTAGAGAGGGGCAAGCTCGCCGATCTCGTGTTGTGGTCGCCTGCGTTCTTCGGCGTCAAGCCGGATTGCATCATCAAGGGCGGCTCGATCGCCGCTGCGCCGATGGGCGATCCCAATGCCTCGATCCCGACGCCGCAGCCGGTGCACTACCAGCCGATGTTCGCGGCCTACGGCAAATCGCTGACGGCCTCGTCTGTGGTCTTCTCTTCCAAGGCGGCGATTGCCTCGGGATTGGCGAAGAAACTCGGGATTCAAAAGACGCTCTATCCGGTGAAAAACACCCGGAGCGGCATCTCCAAGGCAAGCATGATCCACAACGGCGCCACGCCCAAGATCGAGGTCGATCCCGAGACCTACGAAGTGCGTGCTGACGGCGAATTGCTGACCTGCGCGCCCGCCGAGGTGCTGCCCATGGCGCAGCGCTATTTCATGTTCTAAGGTCTGGCCCGGTAGCTAAGAACCAAGCAAGAACCGGGAGGATTTCGTGATTTACGTCGTCGCCACGCTGACCGTGAAACCTGAAGCGCGCGCTGAACTGATCGCTGGTGCAAAGGCCTGCATCGCGGAGACCCGAAAGGAACCCGGCAATATCGCTTACGACATGCATGAGAGCGTCAGCGATCCCACCAAAATGGTCTTTGTCGAGCAGTGGGAGAATACCGAAGCGCTTGTCCCGCACCGTGGCACCGATCATATGAAGGCGTTCGGCCGGATCGCGGTCAAATGCCTGAGCGCGCCGCCGAAGATCGAAGTCATTACGCCGGCGAGCGTGGACGTCAGATAATCAAAAACAACAGGAGACGCGCTTATGATCTATGTCGTTGCCACCACACAGGTGAAGCCGGAATCGCGAGAGGCTTACATCAAAGGTGCCAAGGAATGCATTGCGGCGACGCGCAAGGAGAAGGGGTGCCTCTCCTATGAAAATCATGCCAGCATCAACGATCCTAATCTCTTCGTCGTCGTCGAACGCTGGGAAACCCGTGATGACCTCAACGTGCACGGAAGGGCGCCGCATATGAAGGTCTGGCGCGAATATTCGGCGCCGCTCAAGGCCTCGCCGACGATCATCGAGATCATCAGTGATGGCAAGGTCGAAAAATTCTGAGCGGGACGTTTGAAGGAACCGGGCTGTGGAAGATTTGTCATGATCCGCGCAACGAAGGTGCAGCAGCAGCACCGCTGGGTCGAGCCTGCCGCCGACACCGTCGTGCTCGATTTCGACGACCGCCATCGCCGGCGGCTTGCCATGACCGGAACGCGAGGGCTGGAGTTTTTGCTCGATCTCGAGACCGCGGTGGCATTGCATGGCGGCGATGCGCTGGTGCTTGAGGACGGCCGCCTGATCGAAATCGTCGCAGCGCCGGAGCCGTTGGCCGAAATCCGCTGCAACGATGCGCGTCATCTGGTGCGCGTGGCCTGGCATCTCGGCAACCGGCATCTGCAAACACAGATCACTATGAGAGGTCTTCGGATCCGCCGCGATCACGTGATCGAGGATATGGTGAGGGGCTTAGGCGCGCGCGTCATCGAGATCGAAGCTCCGTTCGATCCGGAAGGCGGCGCCTACGCCGACGGGCATGCTCACGCCGTGCAGAATGGATCGGATCATGTCCACGGGCACGGCCATACGGATCATGGTCACGATCATCACCACGACGATCGTTGCGGCCACGATCATTCCAGCCATCACGGTCACTCCCATGCTCATGATCACCGGGAGTAAAGGCGATAGCGCGGAGAACGACTCCGGCTTGATATCACCGAAGCCGGGTGAATTGAACGAAACCGCAGCGCTGTATCGCTTGATGACATGGCTGTCGCCGTCATTTCCGGTCGGGGCGTTCTCCTATTCGAGCGGGATCGAATGGGCGGTTGAAGCCGGCGACATCAATAACGCTGCCACGCTCCAGGACTGGCTGGCGTCGATGCTCAACGATGGTCCAGGCTTTTGCGACGGGATTTTTCTTAGCAACGCTCACCGCGCGGTATCGTCGGGCGATATGGCCATGCTAACCGACATTGTCGAACTGGCTGCTGCATTTGCGCCATCGCGCGAGCGCCACCTCGAGACGATGGCGCAGGGCCGAGCTTTCATGGAGATCTCGCGTGCGGCATGGACCAACGAAAGCCTTGAGCAGGTGATAGCGGGTTGCAACCGCGCGATCGCATATCCGGTGGCGGTGGGGATGGTCTGTGCGGCGCACAGCATTCGGTTGGCCCCGACACTGCATTCATTCCTTCATACATTGGTTTCGAACTGGATTTCAGCCGGTGCGCGCCTTATCCCGCTCGGACAAACCGATAGCCAGCGTGTCCTCGCAGCGCTGGAGCCGGCGGTTGCCGCTACCGGATTGCGGGCGATCGGCGCATCGCCCGATGATCTCGGAAGCGCGACCTTTCGCGCCGACCTCGCGAGCATGCGTCATGAAACGCAATATACCCGGCTGTTTCGATCATGAGTCTCGTTCGCGGCACCCGCCTGGTCTCATCAGAAGGTTTGACATGAGCAAGAGTTCGCATGGCCCGCTTCGCGTCGGCATTGGCGGCCCGGTCGGGTCGGGAAAAACGGCGCTGATGGACTTGCTCTGCAAGAACATGCGCCAGCGCTACGATATCGCTGCGATCACCAACGACATCTACACCAAGTGGGACGCGGAATTCCTCGTGCGATCCGGCTCGCTCACGTCCGATCGGATTACGGGCGTAGAGACCGGCGGCTGTCCGCATACCGCCATTCGCGAGGACGCCTCGATGAATCTCGCGGCGGTGGCGGATATGCGTGCAAAATTTCCCGGTCTCGACCTCGTACTCATCGAATCCGGAGGCGACAACCTCGCGGCGACGTTTTCTCCGGAACTCGCCGATCTCACGATCTATGTCATCGACGTGGCGGCGGGGGATAAAATTCCGTCGAAAGGCGGTCCCGGCATTACGCGCTCCGACCTGCTTGTCATCAACAAGATCGATCTCGCACCGTATGTCGGCGCTTCCCTGGAAAAGATGGATATTGATGCAAAACGCATGCGGGGCGCTCGGCCTTTCGTAATGACAAACCTTAAGATGAGTGATGGACTTGGCAAAATCATCGACTTTATCGAGGCCAAAGGGGGGCTGGCCGTCTCCGCGAGGGCCGGGGCGGGTTAGCCGGTTCGTTAAGGATGTCTCGAGTTTGCTCGCCGGGCTGGAACCAGGCTGACGCGGGGCGATTGATATCCCTTGGGCATCGTCAGGGCGGGGCGTTGCTGCTAATGTCAATTGCCGGCCACAGTTGCAGATCGATGATTGCTATCTCATTATTTGATTTGACCATCCCCAGGTTGTCTTCAGGCTCCGAACTGACCGGTCGGATATATGACGACTTCATTCTTCTGATTTCCGAGTAGACGAGTGGTTCGGCTTGGTTTCATCATCGGCTTCGTCGCGATCATCGGAGTCTTGCTTTCTGGACTAGCGGCCTATCGCGCGCATGATCAGGAATTAACGATCGACAGGATCGCTCTGTCGCGCGCGATCGATGTCAATGCCAGTCTCGTTCAGGACCGTCTTACCGAGCGAGAGTTGCTGGCGCGGGTCGCCTCAGGATTGTTCCGGTCGCCCGCCACGGTGCGGGCCAACATGCTCCAGCCGCTGCGCGCTTCGATCTATGCCTTCAAAACCGATTTCGTCGTCACCGGTTGGGTTGCACGTCTTCAGCAAAGTGAGATTCCGCAAGCCCGTGCAGCATTAGCGTCAGCCGGATTTGTAAATCCGCAAATTCGGGGTTTTGACGACAAGCCGCGCGATTTGAGCGCGCTCGATAAGCCGATCGATGTGCTGATGGACGTTGAGCCACAAAATGCGGAGACGGCGGCATTTCTGGGCCGCTCGCTTGACCTGCAGCCGATCTTGGGGCCGATGTTCGCCCGCGCGATGCAGACGAGGACGTCGGTTGTATCGGACCCCATCAATCTGCTGCGCCCCGATGGCCCGATCGGGGTGGTTCTCGCGGCGCCGGTTTTCCAGGAGGGGACCGAAACGCTCGCGGGCTTCGTAACATTTTCCTATAAACTCGCATCCTTGATGCTGACGAACGATGAACTGTCGCTGTTCTCTGTCGTTCTGAAAGACCCTCGGAATGCAGCTTCGGAATTGATCGCCGACGACCGCGGAAACGTCACGTCACGTATCAGACAGACGGATGATCCGGCTCCCCTGGTGCTCCGGACGGTTACCTTTGGCGGCCGCGACTGGACCCTCGGCTATTACCCGAAAACCAATGCGGTTGAACGTGCGAGAAAGCTCGCTGCCGCAGTGGCCGCGATCGGTTTTGCATTGACCAGCATCCTGTGCGGACTGTTCGGATATGTTGCGTATAACAACCTGCGGCTAAGTAGGGAAATTCAGGTCCGGATAGGTTTCGAGCGGCGTCTGACGGCGGTTATTGATGAGCTCAATCACCGGGTCAAAAATATTCTCGCCGTGATCCAATCCATTGTGACACGTACGTTGCGGCACGGTTCCGACATCGAAGTCGCCCGTGAACTGTTGATCGGCCGGATTCATGCGATGTCGAACGTGGTGTCTCTGCTCAGCGAGAGTCAGTGGCAAGGCGTCAAGCTGAAGGGACTATTCGAGGCCCGTGCCATCCCGCACGCGGACCGCATCGCGGTCAACGGTCCGGATATCACCGTAAGCGCGCGCGCTGCGCAGAGCCTCTCGTTATTGTTCTTCGAACTCGCGTCCCACTCCGACGAAGGTTTGTCACTGGTTGGAAAACATCCGAACATCGTCGCGCATTGGGAAGTTGACGGCGAGGGCGCCGATGCGAGCTTCCATTTCCGATGGGAGGAGTTCAACACCAGTGCCGCGACCCGTCGCGAGGATAGCGATTTTGGTATCATTCTGCTTGATAGGGTGGCCCCCGAAGCCTTGGGCGGCCTTTCGAAGCGATATTTCACCGACGTCAGCTATGTCTACGAACTCACGGCTCCCATGGATACCGTCGTCGATATGAGCGAGAGAGATCGTACCACGCAGATATCCGCGCCCTTAACGCCGATGAAATAAGAAACAGGGCGCCGTGTTACCGGCGCCCTGCCTATTTCGAGAAGCCGCAGTTGGATGCCCTGCTAGCGGCCGCCGCCGATTACGGCTCGAACGGTATCATCAGGGCCGAAGTCTTCGGCGCCGTCGACATAGAGCAGGGCGCTCAGCTTCGAGCGCGCGCGGTTGACGCGGCTCTTGATGGTGCCGACCGCGCAGCCGCAGATCGCCGCTGCGTCCTCGTAGGAGAACCCCGAAGCGCCCACAAGGATCAAGGCTTCGCGCTGATCCTGCGGGAGCTTTTCGAGCGCTACCCGGAACTCCTCGAATTCCAGATGTGCATTCTGACTCGGCTGCGATTTCAGCGTCTTCGCGTAGCTGCCGTCGGCATCCTCGACCTCCCGTCGGCGCTTTCGATAGTCGGAGCGGAACAGGTTGCGCAGGATCGTAAATAGCCACGCCGGCAGGTTTGACCCGGGCTGAAACGAGTCGATGTTGGCCAGCGCGCGGAGCAGCGTTTCCTGCACCAAGTCATCCGCACGGTCGCCGTTACCGCTCAGCGAAATCGCGAACGCACGTAGATTGGGAACCGACGCCAGGATGTCGTCGCGCAGTGAATCTGTGAGAGGCATTAGTCCCTCCCGTCTTTTTTGAAGTCGCCCGCGTTGCTTATTTGGGAATCGCCGGCCTCCGATGCATCAAGCTTGCGGATCAAATCCGCGAACCGGTCTGGAACGCCCTGCCTCACGACATCGTCATACATGGCGCGCAGCTGATGTCCGATCCTGGACTGAATCTCAGCGTTGAGGCCGCCCTTGTTGGTTGGTGGCTTTGCATCTTTCATGACTTATTCCACGCCTTCCCCACGTTTCAAGGTATTGAAAAATCAAGAAATTTCCCGATTTTAGCGCCGCCTTCATTGAACGTATATGAAAGCCTAATTCGAAGCCGGAAGGAAAGTTCCGGCGGCGCGGAACTTTTGTCATACTGGGGCGTAAACAATGCGACGGCCGGCCGGGGGTCTCCGTCATGCGATGCGTTGTTTCAAAAAGGATGGAATGGGGATGTCTCGATCACAGGTCGTTGCTGAACATTTGCCGCTACTGCGACGTTATGCCCGCGCCCTGACGGGAAATCAGGCATCCGGAGATGCTTATGTCGGAGCCATGCTGGAAGCGTTGCTCCAGGACGGAGCTCTGCTTGACGAGCGGAATGGACCTCGGGCTGGGCTCTTTCGGCTGTTTACCCAGATCTGGAATTCCGTGGCGATCAACGACGACGCTGACATTGTACCGGTCTCGGCGCCAACGGAGCAGCGGTTGACAAATATCACGCCGTTGCCGCGTCAGGCGTTCCTGCTGTTGTCGCTGGAAGGTTTTTCCGAGGAAGAAGTTGCGTTTATCCTGCAGACTGACATTACCGAAGTTCGCAAGCTGACCGGTACCGCCGGCCGCGAGATGGCTGAGGAAATCGCCACCGACGTCCTGATCATCGAAGACGAAACGTTCATCGCGATGGATCTGGAAAGCCTTGTCAAAAATCTCGGGCACCGCGTGATCGGTGTCGCGCGTACGCATGCCGACGCGATCGCGCTGGCTAAGACCAAAAGCCCCGGTCTCATCCTGGCTGATATCCAACTCGCCGACGGCAGCTCTGGACTGGATGCTGTCAACGAGCTATT
>JAFEFK010000130.1 GCA_018240625.1 Pseudomonadota bacterium | reverse complement strand
TCGGTCGTGCTGTCCGTAGAGCCAGATCGTTGGCTTCGGAAAAGCCGCTCCGCGCTCGAAAAGCGAATGGTTCACCGTGGTTGCGGTCGGACAGCCCTCGCCGAGCCAGCCGCCGACGAAATTGATGACGCCCGCGACCTGCCCGGGATGCAGCCCCGCGTAAGCGATCGACAACACGCCGCCGCGCGAGACGCCGCCGATGAGGATGGGTTTGTGGGCAACGTCCTGCCGCCGCCGCAATACGCCGATTGCGGCATCGATATCGCTCAGGGCCCGATCCGCGCCACGCATGGTGATGTCGATGTCGCACGCGTATCCGAATGCGCGATTCCTGGCGAAGCCTTCGTCATAGAGTCCATCCGACTTGCCACGGCCCCGGCGTTGCGGAAACGCGACGATCCATCCGCGTTCGTTCAAAAAATCCGCGAGATCGATCGAGAACCAGGTCTGCGTGAACAGGGCAGGGTTGGTGCCGCTGCCGGTCGAGCCGTGATTGATCACCGCCAGCGGAAAGGGACCTGTACCCTGCGGGCGGAATATCACGGTTTCGAGCTTGACGGGCTTGCCGTCCTCGATCAGATCGGTTTGCAGAAATTCGGACACTCCGCGCGTCCAGGCGATGACTGCATTCGGCTTGAGCAGAGACGCCAGATCGATCCTTGTCATTTCAGCGGTGCTGGAATCGTCGCCGCGCTCGAAGCGGGCTTTGAGGCCGCCGCCGTCGGTCATCTGGTAAGTCGCGGAGAATCCTTTTCCCTTGATCTGAAGCGTGTGATCGGACGCGATTCCGTCGATGCGAAACCACCTCCTCGTAATTCCGGCGTATGGGTTGTCACCGACCGCGTAGACGACATGCGCCGTGCCGTCCTCGCTGACCGACTCGACCAGCAGGATGTGTTTGAGGCTGCCGCCCCACGCTCCAACCCAAACGCCATTCCATGGCTTGAGCAAATTCCCGGACGGCGATCCCGCAACGGATGCGTCGGATGGAAGGGGAACGCCGTCAACAAGCAGATCGGCGGTGGCGGCAGAAGCGGAACAGGCAAGCGTCAAACATGCCAGCAAAGCGAAGAGCGGAAATCTGCAGAGCATGTCCGTTTCTCTGTTGCTGACGGCCGGGGAGTTCGAGGCATATCCCTTTTCAGCCGCGCACGCAGGCCATGATAAGGGCCGCTTGTGCGTCTGCCACACTTAATCTTCATCTTCTCACCGTCCGAGAATTCCGGACCAGGCTTTGGCCGCAACGTCATGCGCATCGCGATCGATCAGGTCGCCATGGGACAACACGATCCGCCGGAAGTCCCACGCCAGAATGCGCCGAAGCGATTGCGCCGCCGCAGCCCGGTCGTTCCATCCGATCCGGTATTCGGGCGCGGGCTTGGGATTGTCCCACATGCGCAACACGTATTTGAACCACAACTTCAATGCGCCCCCAATGTTAGGGGTCGTGTCGGTGAAGTTTTCTATCAGATCGACAAGGATCAGGGTGCGGCTGGCCCGGTGATAGATCGCAACCTCGCGCATGAGGCGCGTGCCCCGAACCAGCACCTGATCGATGTCCTCCCTCCAGTCCTCGGGCGCTACATCGCCGAGCATGCCGTCGTACTTCAGGTCCGGCCGCCTCGTTTCGACGCCGGGGCAGATCCACGTTTTCGCCTGCGGAAATGCGGCCTGTGCCGAGGTCGCGTGCAGATGGTGGAAATTGCCGGGGACCACAATGTGAGCCACCGGGCCGAGCGCTAAGATGTCTTCAACCAGAGCCGCGGACATGGGGCCGGGCGAGTGCAGCATGATCCGGCCGGAGGCGAGGCGGATCACCGTCATCCGCGCCTCGAACGCCGTGCCCGCCAGCCGGACGGGATACGCGCAGAGCCATATCTGATTGGCGATGTAGCTGGTGAGGCGCATCTGTCAGGGCTTCCGAACCGAATCTTTCCCGCACATTTTGACCGGAAGCGCAGGATGGAAACAG
>JAFEFK010000012.1 GCA_018240625.1 Pseudomonadota bacterium | reverse complement strand
GGACTGCGCCTGGCGATGGGCGCGCGTCCTCGCATCGTTCGGCGGCAGTTGCTGCGCGCGGCTGTCGTCTCCTTCGCGGTCGGTGGGCTTCTCGGTGTCGCATTCGGCGCAGCCATCGCCGTTGCCGTCACGACCTTCGTCGGCTGGACCATTTTGCTCGAACCGCGAACGGCGCTCGTGGCCATCGTATTTGCCGGCATCGTCGGCATGCTGTTCGGATACTATCCGGCGCGGCAGGCGGCGGCCCAACAACCCGTCGTCGCCTTGCGCAGCGATTAGGACAGGTTCGCGGACGCAGCACCTCGCTGAGGTGAGGCCCAAGGGCCACTTTGCTTGCGCAAACGGCGTTCCGGCCCGAGGGCGCCCTTGCAAGCATTCCTTGCTTTGCTTTCTCTCATACTTCCAGAAGCTTCCGGCAGACAGAATGTTGGGAATGCTGATGAAAATTCCGATTGCACTTTTATTTCTCATGGCCGCTGTGACTGTTGCGCACGGTCAAACGACAAACGGCAGCAACAACGGCAACGGTAACGTCGGCTACGGCAACGGTAACGGTAACGGGACCGGAAACGGCAACGGCAGCAACAATTCCACCACGGCCTCGGCATCTGGTGGAACCGTGAATTTCAATGACCGGCGTAACACGCCGGCGGTGATTGCACCGGGCCTTCCCGCCGCCGGCATCGAGAGTTGTCTCGGGAGCACTGCTTGCGCAGCCATGCTTTGTAGATAGAACCGCTTCTAGATTCAGAAGTACACGTTTATGCCCGGCAAGCAGGCCAAGCTTCGCGGCTCCGTTCGTTGTCTTCGTCGGAGATAAAGATGCCGCGGTTGTAGACGTGAAAGCCTGCAAGGCGCTCCATGAGAGAAAAGAATCGCCCGTGCGCGTGATTGAATTCAAGGGTGTAACCCACGGCTACGAAGACGAAGGAGCAAATAGTGTGTTCCACGGCTGGCGCATGAAATACGATCCCAAGGCCGAGAGATATACGATGGCGACCATATTCCAGCTTTTGAAGTCGAAGGACTTTAGAGGCGGCATTGCATTTAGGTGAATGTGCTGAGTCAGCCGCAGAACTCCTCTGCCCCAGTCCAAAGACACCTGATGCTCTGGTTATCGTGATCTGGCGACGCGCAAAGCCGGTGCCCCTTGCTGCATCATTCTGACCGCAAGCAAACAGCTCCAGTAGTTGATGATAGTCACGGCGGCTCCTGATCGGTTAAGCAGCGACAATGTGGCTGGCACGCTAGAGACCTTGTTCATGCTTTTCGGTGGCGACATGGTGGCGACACGGCCCGAAAACAAGAAAGCCGCCCCGAAGGGCGGCTCTCCAAAACCTCATGAAATCAGAGGCTTGTTTGGTTGCGGGGATAGGATTTGAACCTATGACCTTCAGGTTATGAGCCTGACGAGCTACCGGGCTGCTCCACCCCGCGCCAATTGCCACGTCCGGGCACGCCGGGCAGCGGCCTCTATCTATCAATGCCGCCGCCCGATGGGAAGCCCAACGCGCGTCTTTTTCTTTGGCGTTGCCGCGCTTTAGCGAAAG
>JAFEFK010000129.1 GCA_018240625.1 Pseudomonadota bacterium | reverse complement strand
GGCCTTTCTGGCCGGATGCTAAGCTAGCGCGCTCTGATGAGCGCACCGTATTCATCGGCGCTGGAGAAGCTCGGTTCGCAGCGCGGCTATGCCGGTTCGCTCTACATCGGTGATAAACGCGTCTTTGGCGAAGATGTGAGGTTCGACGGCAAAGCACTGCTTTCGGAGTCGAATCTCGATTGGGACGGGCATGCGTGGATCGTCTATGGCGATTGGCTCGCGGATGTGTCGGTCTGCTGCACGGCCGATGCCGGCAGCCCGCGGATACTCTCAAAATACATCGCCAAAGAACTCGGGAAAGGGCAAAGACTTGTTCGCGTGCCGTCCCGCAATATGTGTTGACGCAAGATAAGGTTGATGCGGTCGGGATCGTGGCGAGCAACCACCCATTCATCGATGCTCCTGAGAGATCAATTCTCGGACAGTTGCCAGCAACTCCGATCTTGATTCGAAACCCTGCTACAGGTCTCTTCTTAAAACCCCGCGCGTTCGGCTCTGTGCTTTGAGTTCACTGGGCGTGTATCCGAAGTGCCGCTTGAAGGCGATCGTAAAGTTAGCTGTATAGGTGTAACCGACTTCGTAGGCGGCCTTGCTAACGTCGCAAGTCGATGACAACAACAGCTTGGCGGCAGTTTCCATTCGGTGCCGCCGGCCAAAATCAGAAATAGTTTCTCCGACTATCGCCTTGAAACCACTTTTCAGTTTTGTCTGATTAACGCCGACAAGTTTCGCCAGTCGCTTTATGTTCGGCGGATTGACAAAGTTCTCCAACAAAATGGCACGTGCTTCATAAATTCGATCGATATCGGCAACATTCAGACTTGATGTCTTCTTGTCTCGGTCTCGCTTGAAATAAAGACCTTGAACAATCAAGCTGATGAGTTCGACCGCCTTCGCCGAAATATAAACGCCTCGCAAGCGTTCAAGAACGTTGCTCCTGGAAGCGACAACATCGGTCGCGGCGCGAAACAGGCTATGATCGATCTCTAGCAGATCTAGAGTTTGCTCGCGATTCGAGTTGGCCATCGACTGAAATGGCTCGGGCGCATTCACATGCCTGATACCGAACAGCTCTTGAAGCAGGTTTGCGCCGCAATGGAGGATGACCAACTTTGTTTCGATGCCGCCCGCAACATAATAGCTTGAGCCTCTGTCTTTGCTGTGCAGGCAGATGACGCCGCTTGGTCCCTCAAACGCGACCTTCTTGCTGACGTCGAGTAGCTTTCCTTGCAGAAGGACCCTGATCTTTAGAATGTCCTCGCCTGGAATATCGAACCGCTGATCTTCGTGGTAGTAAACTTCCGCGACCGAGATGACGAGGTTGTCCGACACACGAAAGAAATCCCAGTACCCGCGCCCCTTCGCTTCAGCTATGTAAGCTCTAAATGCCGACTTGCTGAAGCTACTCCTGACGATCAATTCGGCGGGGTCGGCGGCGGATGCAGGCGCGTCCCGTAAAGAGACATCGGATGTGCGACCGGCTCCTCCAAGGACTGACCTTTCGGAAAAGCGGTCAAATGCCTTGTGCACCGGCGGCACGCTCGATGGGAAGACATGACTGGGCAAGTTAAACATATCGCACCTTTCCTGTGACCCAGCTTCGACCAAATTGCTCCTCGAATCAAACCGTGGCAGGTTTGTTGCGCGG
>JAFEFK010000128.1 GCA_018240625.1 Pseudomonadota bacterium | reverse complement strand
GGACTTTCAGTCGTAAATACCGAGACCCGTTCGATGAGTTTTTCACGCGCCTGGCGGTACGCGATCATATCGGCGATGGTGACATGCTTGAGTTTGTGGGCGGCCGCGAACCGCACCACCTGCTCGCCCTTCGTCACCGTGCCGTCGTCGTTCATCAACTCGCTGATGACACCGACCGGAGGCAGGCCCGCCAGCTTGCAGAGATCGACCGCCGCCTCGGTATGGCCCGAGCGCAGCAGCACGCCGCCGTCGCGCGCGATCAGCGGGAAAATATGACCGGGGCGGGCAAAGTCGCTGGCGCCGGCGTTGGGATTGGAGAGCGCCCGGCAGCAGGAGGCCCGCTCCTCGGCCGAAATGCCGGTGCCGCCATCCGGTTTGTAATCGATCGAGACGGTAAAGGCCGTGGTGTGATTGGACTCGTTGTGCGCGACCATCGGGTCGAGCCGCAGCCTGCGCGCATCCTCCGTCGTGATCGGCGCA
This sequence comes from Pseudomonadota bacterium, assembly GCA_018240625.1. Taxonomy (GTDB): domain Bacteria; phylum Pseudomonadota; class Alphaproteobacteria; order Rhizobiales; family Xanthobacteraceae; genus Nitrobacter. Next base: position 3,267 of record JAFEFK010000128.1, on the reverse strand, counting down.
CAGACGATGCCGGACGTATGGCGGATGATGAAGGCCATCTTCTCGGCTGTGCAAAGCGACGCCGCGACAATCAGATCGCCCTCGCCTTCGCGGTCGTCATCGTCGGTCACGACGACGATTTCGCCAGCGGCAAAGGCCTTGAGAACTTCCGGAATCGGATGGGGCATGACACGCGCTTTCCCGTTTGATGGAAGTTCGTATGACCCAGAGCGGGCGGCGGCGCAACTGCCGGTTCCGGATTGCCGTCATACGGCCAAGCCATATGATCCACATGGAAAGCGCCGCCCGCTTACGGCAACACCTCCCGGCGCTCGCTTAGCCGCGCATCGGTCTTGGCGCGTTTCTCGGCCAGCAGGCCCTGGTCGGCAGCCTCGATCGCCTCGAACAGTTCGTGCGCGTCGCTGAGCCGCGTCACCGTCACGTAATCCGCGCCGGCCGCATATTGATCCGCGACGTCCGACAGCAGGTCCGCCGTCGAGATGATCTTCGCGGCCGGATTCAGCGAGCGGACATGACGGACGAGCTTTTCGTTATTGGCGCCTTTGAGCAGCGAATCCGGCACGCTCAGGATGATGATCTCGGCGCTGCCGACCCCGGCATGCAGCAGCGTATCGACATTGCTGATGTCGCCGTAGGTGACGTGCACTCCACGGGTCGCGAGCGTGCTGAACACCACCGGATTGAAATCGACCACGCCGATCTGATCGAGCAGTGCCTTGTTCTGCCGGTCGATCTCGCTCAAAAGCGCGCTCGCGGCGCGGAAAAAGCCGAGAATGAGGATGCGCCGCGACCCGCCGTGACCGTCGCCGTGAGCGGCACCCCCGGTCTCGCCGTGATCGAGATCGCGGAAGCCAATCCGCTTGAGCGGGCCAATCGCGAGCCGCGTGATCTGATCGCTGCGCACCATTACAAACGTGCTCAATACCGCAAGCAGCACGAATGCGAACGACGCGGCGCTGGCCGTCTGGGTCTGGATATGTCCCGCAACCACGCCGGTCTGGATCACGACTAGCGAGAACTCGCTGATCTGGGCCAGATTGAGCGCCGGCAGCAGGCTGGCGCGCAGTCCCTGTTTCATCACGTACAGCGGCAGGAACGTGGTCACGATACGGCTGACCACGGTAAAAGCGGCAATGACGAGGGCCAGCCCGATCACCGAGCCATTGGGGACCGGAATCGTCATGCCGAGCGCGACGAAGAACAGCGTGATGAAGAAATCGCGCAGCGTCGTCACCTTGGCGGTGACGTCAAGCGCATAGGGGAATGTCGACAACGAGACGCCCGCGACCAGCGACCCCATCTCGCGCGAGAGATGCAGGCGTTCGGCGATCTCGCCGATTAAAAAACACCACGCGAGGGCCCCGAGCAGCACCAGTTCCGGACGCCGCGCGATCTGGTGAAACAGGTATGGCAGCACATAGCGGCTCAGGATCAGCGCGGTCGCCACCAGCGCACCGACCCGCGCGATCGACAGCAGGATGATGGTGACCTGAAGGTTGTCGAGGCTTGGCTGAACCGCGAGGAACAGAATCGCGAAGATGTCCTGCAGCACCAGCACGCCGAGCGTGATGCGGCCCGGCAGCGTGTCGAGCTCACGCTTCTCATAGAGAACTTTGACGATGATGACCGTGCTCGATAGCGCACAGGCGACGCAGAGATAGAGCGCATCGAACCCGCCGTGGCCCAGGGAAAGCCCGATCGCCACGAAGAACAGAACGCCGAGGATGCAGCCGCCGATCAACTGTCCGCCGGCGGCGAACAGGATCACCCGCCCGGCGCGCACGATCTTCTTCAGGTCGATCTCGAGGCCGATCATGAAGAGCATGAAGATCAGACCGAGTTCGGAGATCGTCTGGATCGAGTCTTGCGACTTGACCCACGCCATCCCGAATGGTCCGATGAAGAACCCGGCCAGCAGATAAGCCAGAATCAACGGCTGCCGGGAAAAATGCGCGGCCAGCCCGAGACCCCAGGCAAACAGGATACAAAGCGTGATGTCGCGAATAAGTTCGTGCATGCCCCTCAGCCGACTGGCGGTGTCGCTCAAACCTAAAGATACGCGGTTCGGGGCAATATGGGCAATGTGTCACAGCGCCAGGCTCTGGAAATAAGAAGAAGCAGGGAGATCGGGTTCAAATGACGACCATACCATTCGACTTCACACCGCTCTTGCCAGCGGGCTTGCCACCGGCCGCGGCGCCTTGGACAGGACTCGCAAAATACAGCTTTGTCGGCGGAAACAATGATCCCGACGGCGTTCCGCTCGACGGCCTGATCGACGCGCTCACCACCGCCCTCAAGCGCGAAGGCCGGGCGCTTGCGACCTACAATCTCGCCTATGGTCCGCAAGGCTACCTGCCCTTGCGCGATTTTCTCGTCACGAAGCTGAAGCGCGACGCCGGCATCACCTGCACCGCCGATGAAATCCTGCTCGTATCGGGTTCATTGCAGGCCCTCGATCTCGTCAATCACACGCTCCTAGCGCGTGGCGATACCGTGATCGTGGAGCAGGACACCTATCAGGGCGCACTGACGCGGCTGACACGGCTCGGCGTTCATGCCGTCGGGATCCCGCTCGACGACGGCGGCATGCGGATGGACGTGCTGGCGGCGGCGCTTGCCGAACTCAAGTCGCGCAACATCCGGCCGAAATATATCTACACCATCCCGACGGTGCAGAATCCGACGGCAACGATCATGGACGAGCAGCGGCGCAACGAACTTCTCAAGCTCTCGCGCGACTACGGCGTTCCAATTTTTGAGGATGATTGCTACGCCGACCTGACCTGGGACGGCAAGCGGCCGCCCGCGCTCTACGCGATGAGCGAGAGCGGCGGCGTGATTCACATCGGCTCGTTTTCCAAATCGATCGCGCCGGCGCTGCGCGTCGGATTCATCGTCGCGCCGTGGGAAATCATGTCACGCATGCTGCCGCTGAAGACGGACGCCGGGTCGGGCTCGCTGGAGCAGATGGCGCTGGCCGAATATTGCACGCCGCATTTCGCAAGCCACATCCCGCAATTGACCAAAGGGTTGCGCGCCAAACTCGACACCCTGATCGAAGCGCTCAACGAGCAGTTCGGCACCGCGGCGGAATTCGAGGAGCCCAAGGGCGGCATCTTTCTGTGGGTGAAGCTGCCCGACAATGTCGACACCCTGAAACTGTACCAGGCCGCGCTCGCCGCCGGAGTCTCGATCAATCCGGGCCCGGAGTGGTCCACCGACAAAGCCTATGCCGGAAGCCGGTTGCGGCTCTGCTTCGCAAGC
>JAFEFK010000127.1 GCA_018240625.1 Pseudomonadota bacterium | reverse complement strand
GCGCCCGCCCTCGTTGTCAGAGCTTTTTCGTGCCCGTCTGTCACGGCAAATCCTCCGAATCTTGCTCTCGCCGCCCCCGACGACGGCCTCAATTGAAAAGTATAAGCTTGCAGCCTTTCCCGATCGGTTTTAAATTCTAACATCTGTTCGAATGAATTCATAGCAGGTTCGTGGCGAGGACGTATCGGAAGGCAGGAGAAATCTGCCGACTGCGATATGCATCGTCATCCCCTGTAAGATTTAACCCGACCAAGCAAATCAAGTGTCCAGAAGGGAAGCCGATGTCCAATCGTTATGCTGCTTATACCAAATTGAAGCTCGACTATCCGTCCAAGCGGGTTCTCCGGCTCACATTCGACCGGCCCGAGACCTACAATTCGGTCGACGCCGAGACCCACACTCAGCTCACCAATATCTGGCGTGACATCAACGACGATCCAGATGTCAACGCGGTCATCGTGACCGGAGCTGGCAAAGCCTTTTCGGCGGGGGGCGATTTCGAGCTGATCAAGAGTATTCTAGACAACCCGGTCGCACGGATGTCGACCTGGAAGGAGGCCAAGGATCTCGTTTATAACGTTATCAATTGCAACAAGCCGATCATCTCGGCGATCAACGGCGTCGCCGTCGGTGCAGGTCTCGTCGTCGGAATCCTGGCCGATATCTCGATTTGTGGAAAGTCCGCGCGCATCGTCGATGGTCATACGCGGCTTGGCGTCGCGGCGGGCGATGTCGCTTGCATCATCTGGCCGTTATTGTGCGGCCTTGCAAAAGCAAAATATTACCTGCTGACCTGCAAGCCACTGTCCGGCGAAGAAGCTGAGCGGATCGGTCTGGTGTCGCTATGCGTCGAAGACGCGGACTTGCAGAGGATAGCGATCGAGACGGCCGAGGAGCTTTCTAGCGGCGCGCAAAGCGCGATCCGTTGGACCAAGTACGCTCTTAACAACTGGCTGCGCGTCAATGGTCCGCTGTTCGATACCTCGACCGCGCTTGAGATTTTGGGTTTCACCGGCGCCGAGGCGCGCGAGGGATTGGCGTCCCATCTCGAAAAACGCAAGCCGGTGTTTCCGCAGGATTGCCCGCTCTGATTTTCGCGCGCGGCGGTCATCTCAGAAGGGGGCCGGAATTTCACCCGGCCTTCTTCTTGCGGCAGCCGTTAGCCGAGAATTATTTCATCGAACTGACGATCTCGCGAAGCCTGAATTTCTGCACTTTGCCGCTCGGCGTTTTCGGCAAGGCTTCGAGCACCTCAATGCGCTCCGGCCAGTAGTTCTTGGCTACAGCGTTCTCCGCCATATACGCCATCACGTCAGCTAACGTCAGTAATGCTCCCTCGCGCAGCACGACACAGGCACAGGCCCGCTCGCCCAAGCGTTCATCTGGCACTCCGACGATTGCGACTTCCCGGACGGCTGGATGGCGATACATCAGTTGTTCAATCTCGATCACCGGAACGTTCTCGCCGCCGCGGATGACGATGTCCTTGGTGCGCCCCGTGATACGAATGTAGCCGTCCTTGTCCTTGCGGGCGAGGTCGCCGGTCTCAAACCAGCCATCCTGATCGACGGCATAGAGATGCGGCCGCTTGAGGTAGCCCACAAAGGTGCCGGGGCCCCTCGCTTGTAGGCGCCCTTCTTCATCGTGAGGCAGGACTTTGCCCCCGCCATCGACGATCCTGACTTCCATACCCTGGCTTGGGCAACCGTCGGTCTCGAAGACTTTTTCCGGTGGATCGTCGAGCTTGGTGGTCGTCACCAGCCCGTTTTCCGTCATCCCCCATCCCGAGACGATGTGCGCACCAAGATTCTGTGTGGCCTGGCGCACTAAAACACGGGGAATTGGGGCGCCTGCCGATACGAAAGTGCGCAGTGAACGCAGCGCTTCAGGCCGCCGCTCCGCCTCCGCAGTCAAATCCGCCAGAAACGGCGTCGATGCCATGGTCATCGTCACGCGCTCTGTCTCGACAATATCGACCGCCTTGGCTGGATTCCAGATATCCTGAAGAATGACCCGTCCTCCCAGATACAGCGGCAGCAGCAGGCCGACGAGAAAACCGGTCTGATGGGCCATCGGCGAGGCCATCAGCACGACATCGTTGGCTGTGAGACGGACGCGATCCTCAAAATATCGCACGCTGTTCAGCAACGTATTGCCTGTATGCATCACCCCCTTGGGCTCACCTGTTGTGCCCGACGTATAAAGCAATTGCACGACATCATCGGCCGAGGCAGCGGTCGCTGCCTCAACCCGCTTTCCCGGCGAATTCAGCACGGTCTCGAAGTCTTGATTGTCGCCCGAACCGATAATGACGACGTGCTCAAGTGTGGGCACCTTGGCCTTGAGGCGGTCCGCCATTGCGGCGTGATCGAAATCGCGAAATCGCTGTGGAACGATCAGCACGCGCGTCTCGGCCAAGGTCAGCATGAATTCCATTTCGCGATCGCGGAAAATCGGCATGATGGGATTTGTGCCCGCGCCGATCCGCAGCAGTGCGAGGTGAAGAGCCATGAATTGCCACCAATTCGGCAACTGATACGACACCACTTCGCCAGGCTTGACACCAAGCCGCAACAAATTAGCCGCGGTTCGCTCGGCAGCTTGCTGCAGTTCGCCGTATGTCAGCGCCGTACGTCGGTTGGACGCAGCTTCGTAGCCAACAACCGCGAGCCGCCCTGGATCGTTTCTGGCATGCCTCGAAAAAAACTCGAGCAAGGTTTGATCGCTCCAGAATCCAGCGGCCCGCATCGCTTGCTTGCGCTGATCTGACAAGATCGGATCCATCCCCATTGTACGCCTCTCCTTATGAAATCCTTGGAGTACCGGGGTCGGGGCCCGGTAAAAAGTCCGCTTCCACCCAGCCCGACAGCTCGCCATTTTCTCCGTGGTTTATGCGGCGCCAAGTTTCTCGCGAAGCCTGTCAACTGCTTCGGGATTGGCGAGTGCGGAAAGATCGCCGGGATCCTTGCTTTCGAACACTGCTCGCAGCACCCGGCGCATGATCTTCATGTTGCGGGTTCGAGGCAGATCATCTACAAAAATTATCTTCTCCGGCCGGTACGATGCTCCCATGCCGCTCACGATAGCGGATGAGAGCTCGTTGACAATTTCACTCTCGACGTTCGTACCTGGCATGAGCACGCAGGCACAAACGATCGCCGAACCCTTTACCGGGTGCGGAATACCGAACACCGCCGCCTCGGAGACCTTGCCGGTGTCGATCAAAATGCCTTCGAGCTCGGACGGCCCGGTCCGCTTGCCTGAAATCTTGATGGTGTCGTCGGAGCGCCCGAGAATATAGTAAAGCCCATCATGGCCGCGCATCGCAAAATCGCCATGCACCCAAAGGCCGGGAAGCGTGCTCCAGTAGCTTTCGACATAGCGCGCATCGGCCTTCCACAAGCTCTTGGTCAATCCGATCGACGCCTGGCGGAGCACCAGTTCGCCGACTTCGCCGGGCGGCAAGCTCTTGCCGGACATGTCCACGATGTCCGCGCCGACACCGAGCGCCGGACGGGAGAACGAACCGGGGTTCATCGGATGGTTCGGCGTCCCCGTGAAGATGCAACCTCCAACCTCGGTGCCGCCGGAAATGTTGATGATTGGAAGCTTTCTCTTGCAGACATGCTCGAAGAACCATTGCCACGGCGCGTTGGTCCATGCCTCGCCGCCCGACGCGGTCATACGCAGGCTCGACAGATCGTGGCGCTCGACGTCCTGCGTTCCATAGCGCATCAAACTACGGACTATGGTGGGGGATACTCCGAGATAGCTGACGCGATGATCCTGGATCAGCCGCCAGAATCGTCCGGTGTCCGGAAAATCCGGCGTGCCTTCGGCGATCAGAAGGCTCGCGCCGGCGAAACTGGGAATACATGCGCACATCGCGCCGACCATCCAGCCCATGTCACTGAGAAAGAAAAAACGGTCCGATGATTTGAAATCGGCGCAAATGATCATGTCGCGTGTGACCATAGAACCGATGAAGCTGATATGGGTCCAAACGCAACCCTTCGGTTCGCCGGTGGTTCCCGAGGTGTACAGCAGAATCGCGGCATCTTCCGCATTCATTTCGGCGGTCGCGATAGCGCCGTCCTTGCCGATGACGATATCGTGCCACCAGTGATCGCGGCCCTTTCGCATCGGGGTTTCGATCTTAAGGCCTTCACGATCGACGACGATCACGTGCTGCACTGTCGGTGAGGATTCGAGCGCGACGTCGAGGACGGATTTGAGCGGTGCCGCAGCGCCCCGCCGCCAGGTCCCGCTCGCGGTGATGACGGCCTTGGCGCCGCCATGGTTGAGCCGGGTTTGCATGGGAGCCGGACCGAAGCCGGAGAACAGCGGCATCAGGATCGCGCCCAATTTCAGCACAGCGAAAAACGCGATAAAGGTTTCCGGCAGGTTCGGCAAATAGAGAGCGACCACATCGCCCTTACCGACGCCGAGATCACGCAGTCCCTGCGCAAGCCGTCCGACGCCGCGGTCCAATTCACGATAGGTAAGCGCGCGCTGTTCGCGCTTGTCTTCACCCTCCCAGACCAAAAATGTCTGGTCCCATACGGGCGTGCTGCGATGCTTGTCAATGCAGTTCAGCACGATGTTGGTGGTCCCGCCGACGCACCAGCGTGCCCATGGCTGCCCGCGCGACAGATCCAACATTTGGTCGTAACTGCGATAGAATCGAACATCGCAGAACTTAAAGACTTCCTCCATTAGCCATGCCGGATCGGCCTCAGCCTTCGACGCGAGGTGATCGTAATCGTCATATCCGGTTGCGCGCAGGAAAGCGGTCAGATTGCTTGTTGCAATTAGCTCCGGCGGAGGTGTCCATGCATAGGACGTTGGATTATTCATCGACTACGTTCCCTGATTTGCAGTCAAGTTCAATTCGAGATTGACTTACCGGCCGATAGGAACGCATGCCCGATCGAACACGAGACGGTGGACAGGCCCGCCCGATAAGCATGTGTCCAGCCTGGACGCCTAATGCTAACGCTCTCGTCTTGCGAGTTCAATCGATTCTAACAATCGTTTGATAAATCTATTCGTATGGAACAACAAATGAGGTATCCATCTTTTGGACGCCGGTCGCAACCCGATTTGACTTGCCTCAATTTCTAACGTCTGTTAGGTTAGTGCAGGTACCAATCGAGGCACAAGTGAAAGTCAACCCGGACCTCGCGGAATTTCTCGCTCCAACGCATTACGTGGATTGCGACTCACCTGCGATTAGAGAGTTTGTCTCGCGTGTGGCTGGCGACAAACAGGACCGGTCGACGGCCGAGAAGGCAATCCTCCTATTTAACGCGGTACGAGACCAGATCAGATACGACCCCTACGCGGTGAGTTTGTCCGAAGCCGATTATCGCGCCAGCGAGATTCTCAAAACGCCTTCGGCGTTTTGTGTTCCGAAGGCAATATTGTTGACGGCCGCCATGCGCGCAGCGGGAATCCCCGCCGCGATCGGCTTTGCAGACGTTCGCAACCATCTGAATTCCCCCAAGCTGACGGAGTTAATGGGGACTGATCTCTTCATTTATCACGGCTACGTCGCGCTTTG
>JAFEFK010000126.1 GCA_018240625.1 Pseudomonadota bacterium | reverse complement strand
TTTCAATTCGACGCTGACGATGCTGGATGGCCGCAGCGGCGGGAGCGGTGGCGGCGGCAATTTCGGGTCGGATGACTCCTCCGGCGGGGATTTTGGATCGGGAAGCCCGTCCGGTGGTGCGCCGCGCCGTGCGGTAGCGGCCGGGGCGCGGCGCAGCGACATGGACGACGATATCCCGTTCTGAGCGTGTCAGCCGAAGGCTGCGCGGCTGCCGTCGATCACGAACTGCACCGCAAGGGCCGCCAGCAACACGCCCAGCACGCGTGAGAGCACCACGTTGCCGGTGACACCGAGAATGCCGGCGACACGCGACGCGAGCAAAAAGATCAGAGCGCAGATGACGGCGACCACGGCAATGATCGCGATCAGGACCGTCATCAGCACCGGGTTGCCGTCGGTGCGGCCCGCCAGCAGCAGCGTTGCCGTGATCGCGCCGGGTCCCGCGATCATCGGAATAGCGAGCGGGAACGCGGCGATGTTGCGGGCGTGCTCCTCCACAGCCTGCTCGGCCTGCCGCGCTTCGCGTCCAGGCCGGACCCCGAGCACCATTTCGAAGGCAACGGCAAACAAAAGGACACCGCCGGAGATACGGAAGGCGGGCAGACCGATGCCGAGCCGCGTGAGCAGCCACGTGCCGCCGAGCGCGGTGGCGATCAGGACGGCAGCCGCGATGATTGCCGCTCGCCATCCGATATCCCGTCTGGCCGATCCCGACAGGCCTTGTGTGATCGACAGAAACGTCGGTGCCAGACCGAGCGGATCGACCACCACGGCAAGGGTCACAAAGGTCGTCAGCGCGTAGTCCCGCAGCACGGTTCCACCCATCGATTCCGGATTGGTCTACTTGCTTATAAGTACCTGAAAAAACGACGGGAAAAAACCAATCCCCGGTCGTGCCAAAGGTGGTTTTTTGCCCCTTGATACGCTATATGATTCCGAACAGAAACCGACCGGAATCCTCCTTTGTCAGACACTGAAGATACGAAGCCCGGAGAGCCGCCGGCGCCCTCCGGTATTCGTCCCGTTTCCATCCTCGACGAGATGAAGCGCAGCTACCTCGATTACGCCATGAGCGTGATCGTGGCGCGTGCGCTGCCGGATGCGCGCGACGGTCTCAAGCCCGTTCACCGGCGCATTCTCTATGCGATGTACGAGAACGGCTTCGAGTGGAACAAGCCCTATCGCAAGTCGGCGCGTACCGTCGGCGACGTGATCGGTAAATATCATCCTCACGGCGACCAGTCGGTCTACGACGCGCTGGTGCGCATGGCGCAGGATTTCTCCATGCGCGTGCCGCTGATCGACGGGCAGGGCAATTTCGGCTCGGTCGACGGCGATATGGCCGCGGCGATGCGCTACACCGAGTCGCGCCTGACCAAGGTGGCTCAATCGCTGCTTGATGATATCGACAAGGATACGGTCGATTTTCAAGCAAACTACGACAACAGCGAGCGGGAGCCGTCGGTCCTGCCGGCGAAATTCCCGAATCTTCTGGTCAACGGTGCCGGTGGCATTGCCGTGGGCATGGCGACCAATATTCCGCCGCACAACCTCGGCGAAGTCATCGATGCCTGTACAGCGCTGATCGACGATCCCGCGCTTGGCATCGACGATCTCATCAACATCATTCCGGGTCCGGATTTCCCGACCGGCGGCATCATTCTTGGACGCCAGGGCATCCGTTCCGCCTATCATCTCGGGCGTGGTTCGATCGTGATGCGCGGCAAGGTGTCGATCGACACCATCCGCAAGGATCGCGAAGCCATCGTGGTTTCGGAGATCCCATATCAGGTCAACAAGGCCAGCATGGTCGAGCGCATCGCCGAACTGGTGCGTGAGAAGAAGATCGAGGGCATCTCGGATTTGCGCGACGAATCCGACCGCGACGGTTTTCGCGTGGTCGTCGAGCTGAAGCGCGACGCGGTGCCGGAAGTGGTGCTCAATCAGCTCTACAAGTTCACGCCGCTGCAAACCAACTTCGGTGCCAATATGGTGGCGCTGGACGCAGGCCGCCCGCAGGTGATGAACCTGAAGGACCTGCTGACGCTGTTTATCGCGTTCCGCGAACAGGTCGTTACCCGCCGCACAAAATTCCTGCTCAACAAGGCGCGCGACCGCGCCCACATTCTGGTCGGTCTCGCCATCGCGGTCGCCAACATCGACGAGATCATTCGCGTCATCCGGACGTCGCCCGATCCCAACACGGCGCGCGAAACCCTGATGTCGCGCGACTGGCCGGCCAGGGACGTCGCGGTGATGATCACGCTGATCGACGATCCGCGCCACCGCTTATCGCCGGACGGAACGGCGCGGCTGTCGATGGAGCAGGCCAAGGCCATTCTCGATCTGCGCCTGCAGCGCCTGACGGCGCTCGGCCGCGAAGAAATTTCCGAAGAACTCGACAAGCTCGCCGTCGAGATCGCCGACTATCTGGACATCCTGCGCTCGCGCGCTCGTGTTCAAACGATCATCAAGACCGAACTCGCCGCCGTGAAGTCCGAGTTCGCGACGCCGCGCAGGACTGTAATCATCGAGCAGGAAGGCGAGGTTGAGGATGAGGATCTGATCCAGCGCGAGGACATGGTCGTGACCGTGTCGCACGCCGGCTATGTCAAGCGGGTGCCGCTGTCGACCTATCGCGCGCAGAAGCGTGGCGGCAAAGGCCGCGCCGGCATGCAGACCCGCGAGGAGGATTTTGTCAGCCGGCTGTTCGTGGCGTCGACCCACACGCCGGTGCTGTTCTTCTCGTCGCGCGGGCAGGTCTACAAGGAAAAGGTCTGGCGGCTGCCGATGGCGGCGCCGAACGCACGCGGCAAGGCGATGATCAACATCCTGCCGCTCGAACAGGGCGAGCGCATCACCACCATCATGCCGTTGCCCGAGGATGAATCGTCCTGGGCCAATCTTGACGTCATGTTCGCGACCACCAGCGGCACCGTCCGCCGCAACAAGCTGTCGGATTTCGTCGACGTCCGCCGCTCCGGCATCATCGCCATGAAGCTCGGCGAGGGCGAGGCGATTGTCGACGTGCAGATCTGCACCGAACACGACGACGTGCTGTTGACCGCTGCTGGCGGCCAGTGCATCCGCTTCCCGGTGACGGACGTGCGTGTTTTCACGGGCCGTACCTCGATGGGCGTGCGCGGCATTGCGCTGGCGGAAAACGATACGGTGATCTCGCTGTCGATCCTGCGTCATGTCGAAGCGACCTCGGATGAGCGTTCGGCGTATCTCAAGATGCGACGTGCGGTTGCCGGAGAGGGCACTGTCGAGGAAACGCCGGAAGCCGATGCCGAAGAGACGTCCGCCGCGCTCCAGCTCAGTTCGGAACGCTATGTCGAGATGTCCGCGCAGGAGCAGGTGGTCTTGACCGTGTCGGTCAACGGTTACGGCAAGCGAACCTCGTCGTTCGAATACCGGACGACCGGCCGCGGCGGCAAAGGCATCGTTGCGATGTCGGTCAACGACCGCAATGGCAAGCTGGTGGCGTCGTTCCCGGTGGAGGATTCCGACCAGATCATGCTGGTGACCGACAAGGGTCAATTGATCCGCTGCCCCGTTGAAGGCATCCGCGTGGCCGGCCGTTCGACCCAGGGTGTTATCGTGTTCGATACCGCCGAAGACGAACATGTGGTGTCGGTCGAGCACATCGGGGAAGAGACGGAGAACGGCAACGGCGGGTAACTTTGCATTCGCTTTCCGTTCGTGCCCGCAAAGGCGGGCATCCAGTGCCAAAAGCTGGGCTCCCGCTTTCGCGGGAGCGAACGGTTCAAGACAGCGCGATTGCTCTTATAGCGTTTTCGCGTGAAGTGAGTGCCGGCTTTGCGTCATTGCGAGCGAAGCGAAGCAATCTAGACAGCAAAAAGCTGGATTGCTTCGTCGCTGTCGTTCCTCGAAAACGAGGAACTGGGCTCCTCGCAATGACTGAAATAGTTAGATCTCGATCTCGGTGCCGAATTCGACCACCTGCTTGGTCGGCACGCCGAAAAATGCGGCGGAGCGTTCGGCGTTGCGTTGCAGGAATGCAAAAACATTCTCGCGCCAGACCCACATGCCCGGAATGTCTTCCTTCGGAATGATCGTTTCGCGGCCGATATAGTAGGTGATGTCGGTGAGATCGATGCCCGGCAACTTGCCCTGCGTGCAGGCGAGGCGAAGCCCGTCATAGATGGTCGGATACTGCATAAATCCGTAGTGCAGGATCACGCGTGTGATTCCCGGAATGATTTCGATCACCTCGGCGCGATCCTCCTCCGCGATCCGGGGCATTTCCTCGATCAGCACGGTCACGAGCACGACGCGCTGATGCAGCACGTGGTTGTGCTTGACGAATTGGGTCAGCGCCAGCGGCACGCCCTTCGGCGCGGATGCGAGAAACACCGCGGTTCCCGGCAATCGCGCCTGGCACTTGCTGACCGCGGTTTCGATCAGGTCTTCCTCCGGCTGCCGCAAGCTGGCGCGCGCCCGTTCCACCAGTTTGACCCCGCCGCGCCACGTCAGCATCAGGAAGGCAACGGCGCCGGCAAGCAGCAGCGGAAACCAGCCGCCTTCGAAAAGTTTGGTCGAATTGGCTGCGAAGAAAATGCAGTCGATCACGAAGAAGAAGCCGTTCACGGCAACGACAATGATGGGCGGGTAACCCCACTGGATCGCCACCAGCGCCGCGAGCAGCGTGGTGATCGCCATCAGCAGCGACACGGCGATTCCGTATGCGCCGGCCAGCGCGTCCGACGTTTCGAATCCGAAGACCGCGCCGAGCGTTGCGGCGGCCAATAGCCAGTTCACCAACGGCACGTAAATCTGGCCCATCGCGTGGCTTGTGGTGTGCCGGATCTGCATGCGCGGCAGGAAGCCGAGCTGGATCGATTGCTGCGTCAACGAGAATACGCCGGAAATGATCGCCTGCGAGGCGATCACGGTGGCGAGCGCGGCGAAAGCGACGAGGGGGTAATGCAGCCAGTCCGGCGCGAGCTGATAGAATGGGTTGTCGGCGGCGCTCGCGTCGGTGATGAGCATCGCGGCCTGCCCGAAATAGTTCAGCACCAGCGCGGGAAGCGCGACCGCGAACCAGGCAAGCCGAATGGGGAAACGGCCGAAGTGCCCCATATCGGCATACATCGCTTCGCCACCCGTCACCGCCAGAAAGGCCGCGCCGAGGATGGCGAAGCTGACGTGAAAGTCCTGATGGATCAGAAACTCGAAAGCATAAAGCGGACTCAATGCCGCGAGCACGGCCGGCGCCTTGACGATGCCGTGGATGCCGAGCAATGCGAGCACCGCGAACCAGCCGAGCATGACGGGGCCGAAGATCCGCCCGATGAACCCCGTTCCCTGTTTCTGCACGATGAACAGGCCGATCAGGATCGCCACGGTAATCGGTACTACCGCCGGAGCAAGCGACGGTGCGTCGACCTTCAAGCCTTCGATCGCGCTGAGGACGGAAATGGCGGGCGTAATGGCGCCGTCGCCATAGAGAAGCGCGGCTCCGATCAGCCCGACGATCAAAAGCTGTGCACGCCATGTTCCGGGTTGCGCATTGCGAGCGGACAACAGCGCGAGCAGCGCCACGATGCCGCCTTCGCCGCGGTTGTCAGCGCGCAGAATGAGGAGTGCATATTTGAGCGAGATAATCAGGATCAGCGCCCAGAGGATCAACGAGACCACGCCGAGAATCGCATTGTGCGTAACGGGACCGCCATGGGCAGCAGCACGAACCGCTTCCTTCAGGGCGTAGAGAGGGCTGGTACCGATGTCGCCGTAAACCACACCGAGCGCACCAAGGGTTGCCGAAATCGGAAGCGCGCGGGACGCGCCTGGGGCCGGGATGGCAGTCACGGACGGTCTCCCCCTAAGGCGTGCGGTTCACTTGACGTTGAGTGCGCGACGCTCTGCGAGACAGTCTGCTTCGCAAAATTTGAAAACGCCACGGATTTTGTTTCAGGATT
>JAFEFK010000125.1 GCA_018240625.1 Pseudomonadota bacterium | reverse complement strand
TCGATGATCGATGCCACGACGCCTGCACCGACGGTGCGGCCGCCTTCGCGGATGGCGAAGCGCAGCTTCTCTTCCATCGCGATCGGCACGATCAGGTGCACTTCCATCGCGATGTTGTCGCCCGGCATCACCATCTCGGTGCCGGCCGGAAGATGCACCACACCCGTCACGTCCGTCGTGCGGAAGTAGAACTGCGGCCGGTAGTTGGTGAAGAACGGCGTGTGACGGCCACCCTCTTCCTTGGTCAGGATGTAGGCTTCCGCCTTGAACTTCGTGTGCGGCTTCACCGAACCCGGCTTCGCCAGCACCTGGCCGCGCTCCACTTCCTCGCGCTTGGTGCCGCGCAGCAGCGCGCCGATGTTGTCGCCCGCCTGGCCCTGGTCCAGGAGCTTGCGGAACATTTCCACGCCGGTCACGATCGTCTTCTGCGTCGCCTTCAGGCCGACGATCTCGATTTCCTCGCCGACCTTGACGATGCCGCGCTCGACGCGGCCGGTCACAACCGTGCCGCGGCCCGAGATCGAGAACACGTCTTCCACCGGCATCAGGAACGGCTGGTCGATCGGACGCTCCGGCTGCGGAATGTAGGCGTCGACCGCCTTCATCAGTTCCAGGATCGCGTCATGACCGAGCTTCGGATCCTTGTTCTCCAGCGCGGCCAGCGCCGAGCCCTTGATGATCGGAATGTCGTCGCCGGGGAATTCGTACTTCGACAGCAGTTCGCGGACTTCCATCTCCACCAGCTCGAGCAGTTCCGGATCGTCCACCATGTCGCACTTGTTCAAAAACACCACCAGCGCGGGCACGCCGACCTGGCGCGCCAGCAGGATGTGCTCGCGGGTCTGCGGCATCGGGCCGTCGGCCGCCGACACCACCAAAATCGCGCCGTCCATCTGCGCCGCACCCGTGATCATGTTCTTCACGTAGTCGGCATGACCGGGACAATCGACGTGGGCATAGTGCCGGTTCTGCGTCTCGTATTCGACGTGCGCCGTCGAGATCGTGATGCCGCGCGCCTTCTCTTCCGGCGCCTTGTCGATCTGGTCGTACGCCGTGAACGTCGCGCCGCCCGTCTCCGCCAACACCTTCGTGATCGCCGCCGTCAGCGACGTCTTGCCATGGTCAACGTGACCAATCGTTCCAATGTTGCAATGCGGCTTGTTACGTTCAAACTTTGCTTTGGCCATTCATTCACCTCTCTTGGCCAGCGCATCTGCGCGGCTCCAAACCGGCGGGCTGGTTACTGCGGAAAACGCCCCTGTTCAAGCCAGAAATTCTGGGCCAATCTCGTGTCACCGTGCCGGGAAGTCCTTTATTTAGGTAGACAAACAAAAAGAGCAATCGGGAGACACCATGACCACGCAAACAGCCGCCAGACACGTCACCTCCCCGCAGACCCCGCCGCTCCCGCACGCCAAACCCGAAAAGCTCGGGCTATCCTCCGTTCGGCTGCAAAAAGTATCCGACGCATTCAAGCGCGAGATCGACAAGGGAACCGTCCCGGGTGTCACCATCATGGTCGCCCGCCGCGGTCAGGTCGGTTGGTTCGACGCGATCGGCCGGCAAAGTCCCGCGACCAGCGCGCCGATGGCGCATGACAGCATCTTCCGCATCTTCTCGATGACCAAGCCGATCGTCTCGGTCGCGATCATGATGCTGTTCGAGGATGGTCTGTTGCTGCTGACCGATCCCGTCGCGAAGTACATCCCTGAGTTTTCGGACCTGAAGGTCGGCGTCCAGAGCAACGGCAAGCTCGACCTCGTGCCCCTCGCCCGGCCGATGACGGTGCAGGATCTGCTGCGGCACACCTCCGGTCTGACCTACGACCACACCGGCAACGGTCCCGTGCATCAGATGTACAAGGACTCGCGGCTGCGCAGCCGCAAGATCACCAACGCCGAACATGCGACGATCCTCGCCGGCATGCCGCTGATCTGTCAGCCCGGCACTGAGTGGAATTACAGCCGCTCGACCGACATCCTCGGCCGCATCGTCGAGGTGGTCTCGGGGCAATCACTCGGCACGTTTCTCACCGAGCGCATCCTCGCGCCGCTGCAAATGACCGAGACCGGTTTCCACACCAGCACTGCCAATGCCAGCCGCCTCGCCGAACCCTTCCCTGCCGATCCCTGGTCCGGCGAGCCCGTCAAGCTGTTCGATATGACCGAAAAACCCGCGATGGAATCGGGTGGCGGCGGGCTGGTCTCGACCACGATGGATTACGCGCGGTTCTGTCAGATGCTGCTCAACGGCGGCACGCTCGATGGCGTTCGCATCCTCGGCCGCAAGACCCTGAGCCTGATGTCATCGAACCATCTCACGCCCGACATCAAGATCAACGGCGGCATGCTGGCTCCCGGCCACGGCTTCGGTCTTGGCTTCGCCGTTCGCACCGATGACGGACTCGCGCCATACCCGGGCTCAGCCGGGCAGTTCTACTGGAGCGGTATTGCCGGCACCTTCTTCTGGATCGATCCGAAAGAAGACCTCTTCGCCGTCATGATGTCGCAAGGTCCCGGCCAGCGCGAATACATGCGCACGCTGGTGCGCGGTCTGGTTTACGCCGCGGTGGAATAAAGTTCATTGGTCATTCCGGACGATCCGCTCAGCGGATCGATCCGGAATCTCCAGCCCGACAAGATCGAGATTCCGGGTTCGCGCTCTCGGCGCG
>JAFEFK010000124.1 GCA_018240625.1 Pseudomonadota bacterium | reverse complement strand
GCCGCGATCACTGCCGCAGGCGAAGCCTCGCGCTGCGCATCGTTCAGCGCCGCCGTCAGAGGCAACGCTGATTCTCCGGCCATCGGCGCCAACCGTGTCATGACGCTCGCTGCAACCGCGACGCCGCGCGCGGCATCAACAGCCGCTGACGCAACGCAATCGGGCGCCCGTCGCCGGTCGGCTGATAAAAGACCGTATAACGCGCGATCGTCTCCGCAAACGCATGAGCGTCGCTGTCCTTCTTCACCTCGAAGGCATCGAAGCCGGCGCGCGTCATGAACACGAATTGATCGCGCAGAACCTGCCCGGTGGCGCGCAACTCGCCGTCATACCCATAACGCTCACGCAGGAGACGCGCCTGGCTATAGGCACGGCCGTCGCGGAACGACGGAAACACCAGCGCGATCAGCGCAAGCTTCTCGAAATACGGCTCGAGATCGTCGAGATCGCGGTTGTTCGGCACGACCACGCCGACCTTGCCGGCGCGGTGAAGCAGCGCCTCCGCGTGCTCGAGAAACCGCGCGAGCGGAATCAGGACATTGCCCTCGGCGGGAATCGCTGCGTCGTCCGCGACGCGCACGAACTCATCGGCGGTGATTTTTCCATGTTTAACGAGTGGCATAGACCCGCTCCCGGAAAGGTTCGACGCCCAGCCGCTTGACGGCGTCGATGAACAGCTCTTCTGGCCCTTCGCGCAATGCGAGATAGGCCTCGACGATATCCTCGACCACATCGGCGACTTCAGCGTACGGTACGGCGGGCCCGATCAGGTTGCCGAGCTCGGCGTTCTCGTCGGCGCGGCCGCCGATGGTGATCTGGTAGAATTCCTCGCCGTTCTTTTCGACGCCGAGAATACCGATGTGGCCAACGTGGTGATGACCGCAGGCGTTGATGCAGCCGGAAATATTGATGTGCAGCCGCCCGATCAGATTGGCGGTCTCATGATTGGCGAACCGGCGCGTCAGCTCCTGCGCGATCGGAATCGAGCGTGCATTGGCCAACGAACAATAGTCGAGCCCGGGGCAGGCGATGATGTCGGTGACGAGATTGACGTTGGGCGTCGCGACGCCGATCTTGTCCAGCGCGCGCCAGAGTGCCGGCAGGTCGCGTTTGGCGACATGGGGCAGCGCCAGGTTCTGTTCGTGGCCGACGCGGATCTCGCCGAACGAATAACGGTCGGCCAGATCGGCAATCGCATCCATCTGTTCGGCGGTCGCATCGCCCGGAGGCATGCCGACGGGCTTCAGCGACAGCGTGACGATGGCGTAACCGGGCCCCCGATGAGGCGCCACGGAATTCTTCCGCCAGGCCTCGAAGCGCGCATCGTGCGCCGCCGCCTTCAACTCGTCCGGCATGTGCGGCAGGTTTTCATAAACCGGATAACTAAAGCGCGACCGAATGTTCTCGATGTCGGCATCGGTGAGCGTCAGCGCGCTCTTGTCCATCTGCCGCCACTCCTCCTCGACCTCCTGCGCGAACTTGTCGGCGCCGAGTTCGTGGACCAGAATCTTGATGCGGGCCTTGTAGATGTTGTCGCGGCGGCCATAGCGGTTGTAGACGCGCAGGATCGACTCGACATAACTCAGGAGATCATGGCCGTGCACAAAATGGCGGATGGTCTTGGCGAGAAACGGCGTGCGGCCGAGGCCGCCGCCGACCATCACCTCGAAGCCGGTTTCGCCCTTGTCGTTCTTGTGCAGCCTTAAGCCCACGTCGTGAATCTTGATGGCCGCGCGGTCGTGCTTCGACGCCGTGATCGCGAACTTGAACTTGCGCGGCAGGAACGAAAATTCCGGGTGCAGCGTCGTGTACTGGCGCAGAATCTCCGACCAGATACGCGGATCCTCGATTTCCCCCGGCGCGACGCCCGCCCACTGGTCGGACGTCACGTTGCGGGTGTTGTTGCCGCTGGTCTGCATCGAATGGATGCCGACTTCCGCGAGATCGGCGAGCGCATCGGGCAGCTCGGCGAGCTTGATCCAGTTGAACTGGATGTTTTGCCGCGTGGTGAAATGCCCGTAGCCGCGATCATAGGTCCGCGCCACATGCGCCAGCCGGCGCAACTGGTCCGACGACAGCGTGCCGTAGGGAATGGCGACGCGGAACATGTAGGCGTGCAGTTGCAGATAAACGCCGTTCTGCAGCCGCAGCATCTTGAATTCGTCTTCGGTGAGCTCGCCGGAAAGGCGGCGCTTCACCTGATCGCGGAATTCGGACACACGCTCGCTGAGCAGCGTGCGGTCGATTTCATCGTAAGCATACATGACGAAAACCTTTATGCCGGGACCGGCAGCAGCGGAATCGTGACGCCGTCGAGGCGAATCTGCTCGCGCAGATTGCCCGGCTTGAGCTGGCCCGCATCATTGACCGCAACGGGCGCGATATAGGAACCGACAGCGCCGACATCGTCCGCCACCGCTTCAGTCAACAGCGCGCGCGCGGCATCCGCCGTGCGAACGACCGCCGCTTCCGACAATTGGCCGGACCAGCCCTGCGCTGTGCGGTAGACAACCGCGCCGTCCCAGGTCCGGTTGGCCGTGACAACGGACGGTCCGGCG
>JAFEFK010000123.1 GCA_018240625.1 Pseudomonadota bacterium | reverse complement strand
GGCACCATCCCCTCCACCGTCAACCCGCCGCACGATCCAGCGGCGAGTTCGGTCGTATCGGCGCCATCCTCCGAACCTGTTGTCGCTGTGACGAGGCCATCATCGGCGCTGCTGGCGTCGGCCGCCCCGAACGCGGAGTCGGACAACATCTTCAGCAATCTTGCGCGCAAGATGGGCTTCGGCGGCAGCGATACGACCGCTTCAGCCAAACCACCCGCTGCGGTGGCGAAGCCGAAGGCTGTGGCTCCAAAGCATGTCGCTCCGCATCGTTCGGTTGTGGCTGCGAAGCCCGCGGCCCCGAAGCCGGCCGAACCGAAGCAGGTGGCAAACGCGCGTCCGCCCTTCAAGCCCACGGTTGCGTCATCGGATGCGCCGGCCTCGACCTCAGCCGCCCTTCCCGGCGCAGCTCCAGTCGTCTCGTCGAGTTCGTTCGACAGCCGCTTCTCGGCATTCCGGTAGTCTAACTGCTCTTACTTATCGTGACGTCGTCCCTGCCGAGGGCGCGGTTGCGAACAGAAATCCATGCGCCGTGCCAGCCATGGTCCGAAGGAGTGAGTGTCGCGCCCGGCAAGCCGCCGATCACAAAAAGCGTCCGGATTATTGTTCTCCGTGTTCCCAGGGACCACGCTGAGGGTCCGCCGAAGCTACAAAGTCACAATCGCACCCACCCGCCTTCAGGCGTAGCGGCCGTGGCAGTGCTTGTACTTCTTGCCCGAACCGCAGGGGCAGTCCTCGTTGCGGCCAACCTTGCCCCAGCTCGCCGGATTGCTCGGATCGCGGCTCGATATGTCCACGTTCGAGGCCGGCGCCAGCGAGACGTTTGCGAAAGCCATTTCGTCCTCGCCGGTATTGGGGTCGAGCTTGTGCGCCTCCATCGCGGGCAGCACCGGCTGCTCTTCTTCAGGCGGCACGATTTCGACGCGCATCAGTTGCGCCGTCACCGCCTCGCGCAGATGCGCGATCAGCGCCTCGAACAGGCTGAAGGCTTCCGACTTGTATTCCTGCAGCGGATCGCGCTGGCCGTAGCCGCGCAGGCCGATGACCTGGCGCAGGTGATCGAGCATCACCAGATGTTCGCGCCAGAGATGGTCGAGAGTCTGCAGCAGAATGGTCTTCTCGACGTAGCGCATCACGTCGGGCCCCCATTGCCCGACCTTCGCCGCCATGTGTTCGTCGACGCGCTGCTCGATACGGGCCAGCAATTCCTCGTCGGCAATGCCCTCTTCCTTGGCCCACTCGTCGACCGGCAGGTCGATATCGAGCACGCGCTGGAGTTCTTCCTTCAGGCCCGCGACGTCCCACTGCTCGGCATACTGGTTTTCCGGCACGTGCTTGGTAACGACATCCTCGACAAACGCATGACGCATGTCAGCGACGGTTTCCGCGACGCTCTCGCTCTGCATCAGATCGACGCGCTGATCGAAGATCACCTTGCGCTGGTCGTTCTGAACGTCGTCGTATTTCAGCAAGTTCTTGCGGATGTCGAAGTTGCGCGCCTCGACCTTCTGCTGTGCCTTTTCCAAGGCCTTGTTGATCCACGGATGGATGATCGCTTCGCCTTCCTTGAGGCCGAGCCGGGTCAGCATGGTATCGAGCCGGTCGGAGCCGAAGATCCGCATCAAGTCGTCTTCCAGCGACAGGAAGAATTTCGAGCGGCCGGGATCACCCTGGCGACCGGAACGGCCGCGCAACTGGTTGTCGATGCGTCGGCTCTCGTGGCGTTCGGAACCGATGATGTAGAGGCCGCCGGGCCGGGTCACGGTCTTGGCCGGCCTTGAACCCTTCGCCGGTTCGATCTCGATGACGTCCTCGGCTTTCAGCACGATCTCGCGGAAGCGATCGATATCGGCTTTGATCTCCGCGATCTTGCTGGCCTTCTCGGCCTCGTCGGTGATGTCGGCAGTCTCCATCGCCGCGCGCATGTCGAGCGAGCCGCCGAGTTTGATGTCGGTGCCGCGGCCTGCCATGTTGGTCGCGATGGTGATCGCGCCGGGCACGCCGGCCTCGGCCACGATATAGGCTTCCTGCTCGTGGAAGCGGGCGTTCAATACCGCGAACAGCTTTGCCGGCTTGCCGGCGCGAGCGGCCGCATACAGTTTCTGCATGGATTTCGGATTGGTGAAGTCGATCTGCTTGTAGCCGTGCTTCAACAAATAGTCGGCGAGCACTTCCGATTTCTCGATCGACGCGGTGCCCACCAGCACCGGCTGCATCCGCGCGTTGGCGCGCTCGACCTCGGCCAGGATCGCGGCATATTTCTCGTTCTGGGTCCGATAGACCTCGTCGTCTTCGTCGAGGCGCGCGATCGGCAGATTGGTCGGAATCTCCACGACCTCGAGCTTGTAGATGTCGAACAGTTCGTCGGCTTCCGTCAGCGCCGTGCCCGTCATGCCGGCGAGCTTCTTGTACATGCGGAAGTAATTCTGGAACGTGATCGAGGCCAGCGTCTGGTTTTCCGGCTGGACTGACACATGCTCCTTGGCTTCGAGCGCCTGGTGCAGGCCTTCCGAATAACGGCGGCCCTGCATCATGCGGCCGGTGAATTCGTCGATGATGATGACCTCGTCGTCGCGGACGATGTAATCCTTGTCGCGCGTGAACAGCGAATGCGCCCGCAACGCCTGATTGATGTGATGCACCACCGAGACGTTTTCGATGTCGTAAAGCGAATCGCCCTTGAGCTGGCCGGCGTCGCGCAGCAGCGTCTCGATCTTCTCCATGCCGGCTTCGGTCAGCGTGACCGTGCGCTGCTTCTCGTCGACCTCAAAGTCGGTCACCTTCTCCAGACTTGGCATGAAGGTGTCGATGGTGTTGTAGAATTCCGAACGGTCGTCGAGCGGACCGGAAATGATCAGCGGCGTGCGCGCCTCGTCGATCAGGATCGAGTCGACTTCGTCGACGATCGCGAAGAAGTGCGCGCGCTGGACCATGTCCTCGAGCCGGTACTTCATATTGTCGCGCAGATAGTCGAAGCCGTATTCGTTGTTGGTGCCGTAGGTGATGTCGCAGGCGTAGGCGGTCTTGCGCTCGCTGTCGTCGAGACCGTGAACGATCACGCCGGTCGTCAGACCGAGAAAGCTGTAGATCTGTCCCATCCAGCCCGCGTCGCGCCGGGCGAGATAGTCGTTGACCGTGACGACATGGACGCCCTTGCCGGCAAGCGCATTGAGGTAGACCGCAAGCGTCGCGACCAGTGTCTTGCCTTCGCCGGTCTTCATCTCGGCGATGTCGCCTTCGTGCAGCACCATGCCGCCGACCAACTGAACGTCGAAATGCCGTTGACCCAGCGTCCGCTTGGCAGCCTCGCGCACGGTGGCGAAGGCCGGCACCAGAAGATCGTCGAGCGTCTTGCCGCCCGCGAGCTGCTGGCGGAATTCGTCGGTGCGCGCCTTCAGCGCTTCGTCGGACAGCGCGGCGATTTCGGGTTCGAGCGCGTTGATGGCATTGACGCGGGATTGATATCCCTTGACCCGCCGATCGTTGGCGGAACCGAAAAATTTGCGGGCAAGCGCGCCGATCATACCAAGTTCCTGTCTTCGCGGTTCGGCGTTGCAGCCATGAAGTGACCTCCCCGAATGCCTATCAACTCATCGTGACGCATCACAGGCCAATCCGAGGCAGCGTCCGCGTCATGAGTTGAGAGTCGGCGATCCAGGGTTCAACGGCAAAAGCATAGCCAAAACACGCCGTTGCTGTCGGCCCGGTTTTGCAGAGATATGGCCGCTCCCAGGGGTTGTCAACGTCCGCCCGAACCGCCATCCGAAAGCATCCGGGCTGGCGCGGCGGCTGCCGTCCCTGTCCGCGAATTCATGATTTTGACAGAGTTTTCGCGTTGCCAAGTCGCCACGGTTGGGCGAGTGTCCGCCGCCCCAAAACCCTCCCCTTGGAGATGAAGGACTTTCCATGACCGCCTCATTGCCTGCAACGAAACATGGCCTGCGTGTTAGCCTGGCCTCGGCTGTCCTCGGCAGCTGCCTTGCCGTGGTTCTGCTCGCGAACTCGCCTGTCCGTGCTGAGGATTCCAACCCGGTACTGGCAAAGGTTAACGGCTCCGAGATCCGGCAGAGCGACGTCACCCTCGCCGAAGAAGAACTCGGCCCGAGCCTCGCGCAGATGGACCCGGCGACCAAGCAGGAGAACGTGATCTCGTTCCTGATCGATATGAAGATCGTGTCCAAGGCCGCCGAGGACAAGAAGATCGAAAACGACGAAGACTTCAAAAAGAAGCTGACGTTCGCACGCAACCGCCTGCTGATGGACAGTCTTCTGGCTTCGGAAGGCAAGGCGGCCACCACCGACGACGCCATGAAGAAGGTCTATGACGACGCCTCCAAGCAAATTACCAGCGAACAGGAGGTGCACGCGCGCCACATCCTGGTGCCGACCGAGGAAGAAGCCAAAAAGGTCGAAGACGAACTGAAAAAGGGTGCGGACTTCGCCGAACTCGCCAAGAAAGAGTCCAAGGACCCCGGCGCATCGGACGGCGGCGACCTCGGCTTCTTCACCAAGGAGCAGATGGTGCCGGAATTCTCCAAGGTCGCGTTCTCGCTCG
>JAFEFK010000122.1 GCA_018240625.1 Pseudomonadota bacterium | reverse complement strand
TGGATTTCGTTTCGGTCGGATCGAACGACCTGTTCCAGTTCCTGTTCGCGGTCGATCGCGGCAACGGCAAGGTCTCGAACCGCTTCGATACGCTGTCCGCGCCGATCCTCCGGGCGCTGCGCGACATTGTCACGAAAGCCAAGGCGGCGGAGCGAAGCGCGTCGCTGTGCGGCGAAATGGCATCTCAGCCGTTGGGCGCGCTGGCGCTGATCGCGCTGGGCTACCGCTCGCTGTCGCTGTCCGCCACCGCACATGGTCCGGTCAAGGCCATGATCCTCGACCTCGACGCACGCAAGGCCGAGGCGATGATGAAGCCGCTGCTGGACAGGCCGTCAGGCAGCGTCTCGATCCGGGACAAGCTCGCGGAATTCGCCGAAGCCGAAGGGCTGGCGTTGTGATGGCCGTTTTTGTTGACCCGATGCTCTGCTCCCCTCCCCCTTGCGGGGAGGGGTCGGGGGTGGGAGTAAATAGCGAGGACAGGCAATTTGGCTTACCACCCTCCCTAACCCTCCCCCACAAGGGGGGAGGGAACAACAAACCGTCGCGCTCCTGATCATGCTGCCCGAAGCCAAACTCGATATCCTGCTCGCCCGCCACGCCGCGCTTGAAGCCGAGCTTCTCGGCCAGGTCAGCGCCGACAAATACGTGCAGATGACGCGCGAGCTGTCCGAGCTCAATCCCGTCGTGGAGGCCGTGAAGACCTGGCGCGCCGCCAATACCGAGATCGCCGGCATCGACGCGATGATATCGGACCCCGCGACCGACGCCGAGATGCGCGCGATGGCGGAGGCCGAGCGTCCGGCGCTGGAGGCGCGCAGCAACGAACTGGCGCAGAAGATTCGCGTGGCGCTACTGCCGAAGGATGCGATGGACGAGCGCAACGTGATGCTCGAAATCCGCGCCGGTACCGGCGGTGACGAGGCTTCGCTGTTCGCAGGCGACCTGTTCCGGATGTACGAGCGGTTCGCGGCATTGCAGAACTGGAAGGTGGACGTGATATCCGCCAGCGAAGGCACCATGGGCGGCTACAAGGAAATCATCGCCGAGGTGCAGGGCCGCGGCGCCTACGCGAAGTTGAAATTCGAATCCGGCGTTCATCGGGTGCAGCGCGTGCCAGACACTGAAACGCAAGGACGCATCCACACCTCGGCCGCAACTGTGGCGGTCCTGCCTGAAGTCGAGGAAGTCGATGTCGACATCAAGACCGATGATCTGCGCATCGAAACCATGCGCGCGCAGGGCGCCGGCGGCCAGCATGTCAACAAGACCGAATCGGCAATCCGTATCACGCATATCCCGACCGGGATCGTCGTCATGATGCAGGACAGCCGGTCGCAGCATAAAAACCGCGCCTCGGCCATGAACATCCTGCGCTCGCGCATCTACGATGCCGAACAACAGCGGATCAATGCGGCGCGCTCGGCCGAGCGCAAGGAAAAGGTCGGCTCGGGCGATCGTTCCGAGCGCATCCGCACCTACACTTTTCCGCAAGGCCGCGTCACCGATCACCGGATCAATCTGACCCTCTACAAATTGCCGCAGGTGATTGCGGGCGATGCGCTGAATGAATTGATCGACGCGCTGACTACCGAACATCAGGCCGCGCAGCTTGCGGCCGAAGGCGGCGCGTGAGACTCTATTCCGTCGTCCCTGCGAACGCCGGGACCCATAGTCCCTGGCGTCGGTCATTTGGACAATCGATCCGACGGTGTTCAATCCGATGAAACGACACGGCGTATGGGTCCCTGCGTTCGCAGGGACGACAACGCGTGGGTCGGAGACGAATGCATGACCGATTCATTCTCCGGACATAGCATCGAGACCGCACGCCGAACGCTGACCGCGCGCCTCGCAGCCGCCGGGATCGACAGCGCCGCGCTCGACGCGCGGTTATTGACTGGCGCAGCGTTGAATCTCGACCTCACCGGTGTGATCGCGCAGGCCGCGCGACAGCTCACCGCCGGCGAAGCGGATCGCCTTGACGATTTCGCCCGACGGCGGATTACAGGCGAGCCAGTGGCGCGCATCCTCGGCACGAAGGAATTCTGGGGACTCGCTCTGAGGGTATCGGCGGAAACGCTGGTGCCACGACCGGATACGGAGACGATCGTCGAGGCCGCGCTTGAAATTTTGCGCGACGAAGGCCGCGATAAACATGCGCTCCGCATCGCCGATCTCGGCACCGGCACGGGCGCGATTTTACTTGCGCTGCTGACCGAACTGCCAGAGGCCACTGGCGTCGGCACCGATCTCAGCATGGCGGCGCTCGATACCGCGAAAGCCAATGCGCGACATCTCGGTCTCGCATCCCGCGCGGACTTTGTGGTCAGCGATTATGCCGACGCACTGTCAGGACCGTTCGACCTGATTGTCTCGAATCCGCCCTATATCCGCTCCGCCGATATCGCAGTCCTTGCGCCGGAGGTGCGCGATCACGACCCGCACCTTGCCCTGGATGGCGGCCGCGACGGTCTTGACGCCTATCGCCGGATCGCGCCGCAGGCGGCGCGATTGCTGGCACCGGGCGGGCTCCTCGTGCTGGAAATCGGGCAAGGTCAGGACGACGACGTCGCAGGGCTGGTGGCGGCGGCAGGGTTAACGGGTGCAGGGCCTGCAAAGGCCGATCTGGCGGGCATCGGCCGTGCCTTTGTGGGCCGGAAAATGCCCCTGTAAAGCCTGATTGGAACGTAAAAAACCACTTGGAATATCCCTCGGGAGCGACTACGTTCCAACCACAACATCGGTCCAGGGTTGCTGGCCCCGCGGTGTTACCGCGGGTGAAGATCAGAGTTCTCAGAGCGAGAACCGGCCGAGTGAAAGGTTCCTAAAGGCAGGTCATATCAAGCGCGATGGCTGAGAGAGCTGTGCTGCTTGCGACCGCGAAGCGAACGAAAGCCTGATATTGCGCTTGAAGACTCATGCGAGAAAATCCGGGTTTGATGTGGCGGGCTGAATGATTTGGCCGTGCTGGCGCAATGCGCCGGCTGGCGACTGGGGAACGCGTCTTTGTTGAACGCGACGACCGACGACACCAGTGTGGGGATGAGTTGCGCCGATTACGGCTGCGCTTAGCCCATGGTGCGTCGGCCACGGCAACTCACGACACCACCACAAGACGTTACCAAAGCTGAAGATACCAAGGCTGGAAATTTCAAGGCTGATAACTGAAGGCGAGACATGAGAAACGGTCAGAACAATAACAAGCGGATGCGTAGCCGGAATAATAATAATAACAACAACAATAATAATCGGCGCGGCCAGAACCCGATGACGCGGGTTTTCGAATCGAACGGCCCCGATATCAAGATCCGCGGTACGGCCTCTCACGTTGCCGAAAAATACGTCCAGCTCGCCCGCGATGCGCGCTCGTCCGGCGATCCCGTGGCGGCCGAAAATTACTATCAGCATGCTGAGCATTATTTCCGCCTGATCGCCGCGGCGCAGGAGCAGTTTCGCCAGAGCCAGCCACAACAGCAGCAACAGCCGCGCGTCGAGGGCGATACGCCGGATGACGCAAATGGCGATGACGACAGTGAGAGCTATTCGAATTTCGGCGCGGAGCCCGGCTTCGTTCCGGTTCAGCAAGCGCCCTATCAGCAGCCCCGCGACAACCAGCCGCGCGACAATCACCAGCGCGAGCAGCAATCCTACCAGCGCGACCAGCCGCCGCGTGACCACAACCGCGATCAACATCGCGAGCAACGTCATCAGCCGCAGCCGCAATATCAACCGCAGCCGGTAATGCAGCCTGCAGACAACGGCAGCGTCGATCGTCTGCCGTCGTTCATCACCGGGCCTCAGCCGCAAGTGAACAGCAACGGGTTCGAAGGCAACGGGTCTCAGGGCGAACGCAATGATCGCTTCCCGCCGCGCCGCCGCCGCCGCCCGCACGGGCCGCGCCCGGAAGGCATGGCGCAACCGGCCACGCCCGGCGAAGACTTCAATCCCGGCAACGAGTGACCACTCCACCCTCCCCTGAAGGGGGAGGGTCGGCAAGCATTGAGCAAAGCGAAATGCGAGCCGGGGTGGGTGAAGCCGCAGATCGAGGTGTCACCCCACCCCGATGTTCGTTTCACTCGCATCGACCCTCCCCCTCCAGGGGAGGGTGATCAGAATGCGCGACGGAAGATCGCGTTCAACGTTGCATCGTCGACGAAGGCACCAGCACCGGCGGCATTGCCGGGATCAGCCGGGTGCGCTCGCGCTTTGCAGGAATGGCGCGATAGACCTGCTTGGTCGCCTCCACGATGTGCACGCCCGCGACCGGCAGCGACAGCGATGCGCCGGCGCGCTCCCATGCCATCGCCGAGCGCAGGAACCAGTTCGCCCGCACCGGAGGCACGAACAACGCCTCCCCCCAGGCCGACGGCGTGAACCACGTCTGCCGCAACAGTTGCGTGATCTGCGAGCGCGAATACGGCCGGCCGTGACCGAACGGCGTGGCATCGGTTCGCGTCCATACGCCCCGGCGATTGGGCACGACCGCCATCATGCGGCCGGACGGCGCGAGCACGCGCCAT
>JAFEFK010000121.1 GCA_018240625.1 Pseudomonadota bacterium | reverse complement strand
ACGTCCTGACCAATCGCGATGGCGTTCTCGAAACCATTGTTGCCGCCCTGAAAACAAGCGCCCCCACCCTAACCCTCCCCCGCAAGCGGGAGAGGGGACAGACCGTGCGGGCTGGAAAATCCTCGCCATGAAATTCACCCTCTCCTGGCTGAAAGAGCATCTCGACACCGACGAGCCGCTCGACAAACTCGCCGACAAGCTGACCATGATCGGGCTCGAGGTCGAGCACATCGACGACAAGTCGAAGGCGCTGGCGCCGTTCACCATCGCGCGCGTGATCTCCGCCGTGCAGCATCCCAATGCAGATCGTCTGCGCGTCTGCATGGTCGATATCGGCGAGACCAACGACAAGGGCGAGCCCGCGCCGATCCAGGTGGTCTGCGGCGCGCCGAATGCGCGCGACGGTCTGGTCAGCGTGTTCTCGCCGCCCGGCACGTTCATTCCCGGCAAGAACATCACGCTCGGCGTCGGCACCATCCGCGGCGTCGAGAGCCGCGGCATGCTGTGCTCGGCGGCCGAACTGCAGATCTCCGACGATCACGACGGCATTCTGGAATTGCCGGCTGACGCGCCCATCGGCACCGGCTATGCCGAATGGGCCGGGCTCGGCGATCCCGTACTCGAAATCAACCTGACGCCGAACCGCCAGGATTGCACCGGCGTGCACGGCATCGCGCGCGATCTCTCGGCGGCCGACATGGGTCGCTTCAAGGACCCGACCATCAAGCCGATCACGGGCGAATTCCCCTGCCCGGTGAACGTGACGGTCGAAGACGCCTCGCTCTGCCCGGGTTTTGCGCTGCGGCTCGTGCGCGGCGTCAAGAATGGCCCCTCGCCGGAGTGGTTGCAGAAGCGACTGACCTCGATCGGCCTGCGCCCGATCAACGCGCTGGTCGACATCACCAACTTCATGACCTACGACCGCGCCCGCCCGCTGCATGTGTTCGACGCGAAGAAGGTGCATGGCCATCTCACGGTGCGCCGCGCCCGCGACGGCGAGACGCTTAAGGCGCTCGATGGCCGCACCTATACGCTCGATCCCTCGATCTGCGTGATCGCGGATGACAACGGCCAAGAATCTACAGTGGAATCGCTGGCCGGCATCATGGGCGGCGAGGAATCGGGCTGCGACGAAACCACCACGGACGTGCTGATCGAGTCGGCGCTGTGGAACGAGATCAACATCGCCCAAAGCGGCCGCAAGCTCGGCATCAATTCCGACGCGCGCTATCGCTTCGAGCGCGGCGTCGATCCCGCCTTCATGGTGCCCGGCCTGGAAATGGCGACGAAGCTCGTGATGGAATTGTGCGGCGGCACGCCATCGGAGAACGTCGTGGTCGGGAAGGAATTTCCCGACGATCGCGTGATCGATTTCCCGTTGTCTGAGACCAAGCGTCTTGCCGCCATCGACGTGCCGCTGGTGGAAGCGCGCCGCATTCTCGGTCATCTCGGCTTCATGGTGGCCGGCAGCGGCCCCACCGTGAAAGTCGCGATCCCCTCGTGGCGCACCGACGTTCAGGGCAAAGCCGACATCGTCGAGGAGCTCGTGCGCATCGTCGGCGTCGACAAGGTGCCGATGACGCCGTTCGATCGCGGCGACGCCCCGCGCAAGCCTGTCCTCACGCCGATACAGTCGCGCACCCGGCGCGCACGCCGGGCGCTGGCGGCGCGCGGCATGGTCGAAGCCGTGACGTGGTCGTTCATCGCCAAACCGCAGGCCGAGCTTTTCGGCGGCGGGCAGCAGGAACTCGCGCTTGCCAATCCGATCGCGGCTGATTTGTCCGACATGCGGCCGAGCCTGCTGCCGGGCTTGATCGCCACGGCACAAGCCAACGCCGACCGCGGCTTTCCGGACGTGGCGTTGTTCGAGGTCGGACAGATTTTCAAGGGCGACCGACCGCAGGATCAGTTCACCGCCGCGAGCGGCGTCCGTCATGGATTCGCGTCATCGAAAGGGTTTGGGCGCCACTGGTCGGGCTCGGCCACGGCGGATGCCCTCGATGTAAAGGCCGATGCGTTCGCCGTGCTGGCGGCGGCCGGTGCGCCCATGCAGGCATTGCAGGTCGCAAGCAGCGGCGAGGCGAAAAACTTCCCGGCGTGGCTGCATCCCGGACGCTCCGGCACGATCCAGATCGGGCCGCAGAATATTCTGGGCTATTTCGGCGAGCTGCATCCCCGCGCGCTGGAAGCGTTGAAGACCGATGGCCCGCTGGTGGCGTTTGAAGTCATCCTCGATCGTATCCCCGAGGTCAAGCAGAAGCCCACGCGCGCAAAACCGGTGCTGGAGCTGTCCGCGTTCCAGCCGGTGTCGCGCGACTTTGCCTTCATCGTCGATCGCACCGTCAAGGCCGGCGACATCGTTCGTGCGGCGCAGAGCGCGGACAAGAAACTGATCTCCGGTGTTTCCGTTTTCGACCTCTACGAAGGCAAGGGCATCGACGGCGGCAAAAAGTCGGTCGCGATCGCGGTGACGTTGCAGCCGCGCGAAAAAACATTGACCGATCAGGAAATCGACGCGGTGGCGGCGAAGATCGTCGCCGAGGTGACGAAAAAAACCGGCGGCGTCTTGCGGGGGTAAAGTCACCGGAGCACGGCGCGCTCCCTCTCCCGCTTGCGGGGGAGGGTTGGGGAGGGGGCGATGTTATTGAAGACGCTCCCACCCGACCGACTTCGTCGGTCGACCTCCCCCGCAAGCGGGAGAGGTGAAGCGTCGCTTGTCGTGATTCCGTACAAGCATCAATCGACTTAGACTAGCGACCTATGTTCCTCCCCGATCTCATCCCTGCCGATCTCAGCCTTTCCCTCGTTCTCGCGCTCCTGGCGACCGCTTTCGCGTCCGGACTCGGCCGCGGCTTCTCCGGTTTCGGCTCGGCGCTGATCTTCATGCCGCTGGCAAGCGCGATGATCGGCGCGAAAGCCGCATCGCCGCTGATGCTGATCATCGAAGTGATCGCGGCGATCGGTCTCGTGCCGGGCGCGGCACGGATCGCCAACCGGCGCGAGGTGGCGCTGATGGTGATCGGGTCGCTGGTCGGCGTGCCGCTCGGCGCGCTGTTCCTGCTTTATGCCGATCCGCTCACGGTGCGCTGGCTGATCGTCGGCCTGATCGTCCCCCTGCTGGCGTTGATGATGGCGGGCTGGCGCTATCGAGGCCGCGCCACCTCGCCTCTCACCATCGCCGTCGGCGCGGTCGCGGGGTTCTTCGGCGGCGTTGCTCAGGTCAGCGGCCCGCCCATCGTCATGTACTGGCTGCGCGATGCCGCGACGCCCGCCGTGATCCGCGCCAGCGTCATCCTCTACTTCGCGGCGTCCGATCTCATTCTGATCGTGAGTTATCTGATCGGCGGCCTGTTCACGATGCAGATCGTCGGACTGGCGGTGATAACGGGGCCGATGTTCGCTATCGGCTTGTGGGGCGGCGCGCATATGTTCGGGCTCGCCAGCGAAGCCACCTTCCGCCGCGCGTGCTATGCGATGATCGCGGTATCAGCTTTCATCAGCCTGCCGCTGTTCGATGGCTGGCTGCGTTAGCCATTTCTCGGTTGCGTATAACAGCGTTTGACCGAAAAAGAGGC
Source organism: Pseudomonadota bacterium (assembly GCA_018240625.1). GTDB lineage: Bacteria > Pseudomonadota > Alphaproteobacteria > Rhizobiales > Xanthobacteraceae > Nitrobacter. The sequence goes on along the minus strand of JAFEFK010000121.1, from coordinate 3,774 downwards.
GTCATCGTCCGCGAATGCGGACGATCCAGTAATCGAGGCGCGCGTGACGGAAAACCGAAGCAATTTGAATACTGGATACTCCGCTTTCGCGGAGTATGACGTTTTCTTGCTGGACGGTTATCCAAAAAAGCGGATTTCCAGTCAGACTCTCAGGATGACGACCTCGCTCTCAGCGCCGCTTCCTGCTGTGGGACTTCTTTCGCGGCGCTGCGGGCTCGACATCCCTGATCGCGCTGATCTTGCGCAGCGCCGCATCTGCCGCGCGCTCGCCGCTCTCCCACGCGCCATCGACGGTCCCCCACAGCGTTTCGTGTGCGGCCTCGCCGGCGAAAAACATTGCGCCCAGCGGCTCCATCAGAATCTTGCGCGAGGGTTGCCCGCCGGGCTCCGCCGCCGACATGGCGCCCAGCACGTAAGGCGCCGCGTTCCAGCGCGTCGCGCCGGATGTCTTCACCGCCGCCGCGACGTCGCTGCCGAACAGCTTCTTCAGCCATTCCGTGGCAAAGGCAATCATCGCGCCCTCGCCCTGTGCTGAGAGATCGCGGCCGAAACTGCCGCCGACATCGATCGTGCACAGCGACGATCCGTTCGCATTTGCCAGCAGCAGCGCGGTTTTGCCATCGGTGCTCTGCTCGATCATGGTCTCGTTGGGTCCGAGTCCGAGCGGATTGTTCGGCAGCCACAGCGCGATGCGGTCGTAGCTGCCGAGCGACAATTTTGCCGCGGCATCGAGCTGCCGCTTGGGCAAATCCGGCGTGAAGCGGATGTTACCGGAGGCCAGTACGTTACTCGACACCGTGACGATGATGGCGCGCGCGTTGATGCGGCCGGCCGGTGTCTCGACTCCGATGTCGCGCCCGGCCCACGACACGCGGCTCGCAGGCGTCGACAGACTCACCGGCAGCGCTTCGCCGAGCACAGCCACCAACGCGCCAAGGCCCTGCTTGCAGGCGATCGCCGTATTGCGCTCCGGCGCGCGAACCTGATCCATCGCCGACAGGTTTTTCAGATCTTTTCCGGTGGCGCTCGCGCCCAGCACGAATTCAGCCGTACCGGCCCAGACACCGAGATCGCTGGGAAGTACCGATGCGCAGGCGACATCGGTCTTGCCGCGCACGCCGTCGTCGATGGCGCGTTTGGCGCGCACTAGCGTTGCGAGAAACTGTTCGGTTTCGGCCGCGCGCGCGTTACGCCGTCCGATCCGGATTTTCTGGCCGAGGGGAGCGGGATAAACCTGAAGCCCCGCGCTGCGCGCGAGCTTGACGATCGGATTGGTGTCGGGACTGTACAGCCCGCGCGCGCCGCGATCGAACGCCGCCTCGAATGTCCTGGTATCAGTGAGGCAGCGGCCGCCGATCTGGCCGGAAGCCTCGATCACGATCACCTTGCGGTTCGCCGCTGCAATCCGCCGCGCAGCAGCGATGCCCGCCGCGCCTGCGCCGATCACGACCACGTCAACTTCGCGCGGCAACGGGGCGGCGCGAAGCCGCGTACCGATCCCCGCACCTGCTGCGAACGCAGCGGACGCCGACAGAAACTCGCGGCGCGTCATTCTCATGGCATGGTTTCCGAAACTTTGAAAAAGGCGGGAACGTTTTCGTGTGGTGGTTCAACCGTTCTCTTCACCCTTGCTGCACGTCCGACAAGAGAACTTTTGAACCTAAACCACACGAGAATCATAGATTTATCGTGTCCTTTCGAATCCGAAGTTCGAAAAACAGCGCGGCAAGATCGGCGAACTTCGGATTCGGGACACGGTGAACTTGCCGCATCAAAGGCTGTGCGGCAACCGTCATGGTGAATCAATCATGATTTCCAGCTCAGTGGCATGAACTAAATTGCAATGGCTTTCGACCATGATAGAGGACTGGGAAAAGCGGTCAGAACGAACCGCGGGGAGAGACTGCCATGGGCTTCGTGCTCGATACGGTCGGAAAATGGATTGCAGGTTATCTCCAAAAGGAGGTGCCGGGTTATGAGCCGTTCACGCCGAGCGATCCCGAACATCTGCGCGGCATCATCCAGGAGGGCGACGTCCTGCTGGTCGAAGGCAACAACCGCGTTTCCGGCATCATCAAATACCTGACGCAATCGACCTGGTCGCACGCCGCGCTCTATGTCGGCCCGGTGGACGGCGCGTGCGAGCCCGACGGCGAACCGCACGTACTGATCGAAGCCAATATCGGCGAGGGCGTCACCTCCGCGCCGCTGTCGAAATATTTTCCGTATCACACGCGTCTGTGCCGTCCGGTCGGACTGTCCTATGAGGATCGCGTGACGGTGTGCCGCTACGCCATCAACCGGATCGGCTTCGGTTACGACACCAAGAACATCGTCGATCTCATGCGCTTTCTGATTCCGCTGCCGATTCCGCAGCGCTGGCGGCGGCGCATGATCGCGTTCGGCTCGGGCGACCCCACCAAGATCATTTGTTCGGCGCTGATCGCGCAGGCGTTCGAAGCGGTGCGCTATCCGATCCTGCCAAAGATCACGCGTGCGGGCAGCCGCACGGCGCGCCGCGAGATCCTGCACATCCGCGATTCATCGCTGTACATGCCGCGCGACTTCGACATCTCGCCGTATTTTGAAATCGTCAAACCGACGATCGTGCAGGGATTCGACTATCTCTCGCTGCACTGGGCCGACAAGCAGAAGCCGCTCGCGGAGGTAGCGGATCCGCTCGATCCGTTTCCAGGGCCGGTTGATTCGCCGTCGCTCGTTCCTGAAACGACTGACACGGAAGCGGCGGTTTTTTGTGAAGAAGTGATCACCGTCGAGCGCATCACGATCACGGAGCACTATCTGCGCGTCGAACAGGTGCCGCTGCATCCCCGGCCCGATGCGGCCGGCGGCGGGCGCGAACTGGAGCGCGTGGCGTAGGAATCTCCGGGCAATCATCTGGCATCAATGTCGTCCCGGCCAAGCGCATCTCGCGCGCGCGCCGGGACCCATACGCGGTGACATCGCCTTGACCGTGCTGAGGCGGGTCTCGCTCTTATGATGAATGCCGGTGGTTATGGGTCCCTGCGTACGCAGGGACGGCCGGAAGCGTTCACTGTGATAAAGTCGTTCTGACCGCCGCGATCTCCTGCACCGATGCGCCTCCGAGCCACGCGCGGCCCTGACCATACAGCTTTTCGACTTCCGCCCCGCGCAGCCCCGGCATGTCGCGCTTCACGCGATAGCCGATCTCTTCCTGAATGTAGGCGAGGTGGCGATAGCCTTCGGGGTATTGCGCGAGTTTGCTCTGGTCGAGCGTAAGCGACGCCGCCGGATCGAGCGGGTCGAGACGGTCCTTTTCGTAGATCGGCTGGCGGCGGACCACGCCCCATTTGCCGGCGCGCTTCTCGACGAAATCGAAGAACCGTCCGGTGCACACCACATCGCAGACGACGCCGTGCACCGCGCCGCGCTGTGAAATCGTCATCTTGGTCTGCGCGATCGCGCGGTCGCCCGCGAGGTCGATGCTCATGCCGCCCTGGAAATGCAGGATGCTGACGCCCTTGTCCCACCCTTCCCGGCTGACGCGGATGAAATCCGCGGCTGAGCCCTGAAACCAGGTCGCCGACATCCATCCGTCGTCATGCCAGACGCTGGCGAAGCGCTCCCAGTCGCCGCAATCGCGCCAGATCTCCCAATTCTCGATCAGGTCGCGGATTGCCAGCCGGTCAACTTGGTCTGCATCCGTCATCGCAGTCCTTCCGCTCCCGATCGAAAACGGCTGTACAGGCCAGATGCAGGTTGCTAGGTTTTTATATGAAAACTGGTATGTTT
>JAFEFK010000120.1 GCA_018240625.1 Pseudomonadota bacterium | reverse complement strand
TTGGCCCCGGCTGCTTCCTGTTGCCGTATCATCATCCGGCCGAACTGGCGAACCGCGTGGCGATGCTTAATCACCTCTCCGAGGGCCGGCTCAATTTCGGCGTCGCAGCCTCCGGCCTGCCGAGCGACTGGGCGATGTTCAACGTCGACGGCATGTCCGGCCAGAATCGCGACATGACCCGCGAGGCGCTGGAAATCATCCTGAAGATGTGGACCGAGGATGCGCCGTGGACGCACAAGGGCAAATACTGGACGGTGACCAAGCCCGAAGTGATGTTCGATTTCCTCAAACCGCACATCAAGCCGGTGCAGGCGCCGCATCCGCCGATCGCGGTCGCGGGTCTGAGCAAGGGCTCGGACACGCTGAAGCTCGCGGGCGAACGCGGTTTCATCCCGATGAGCCTCAACCTCAATCCGGCCTATGTGTCGAGCCACTGGGAGTCGGTGGAGATTGGTGCGGCGAAAACCGGACGCAGGCCGAACCGGCAGGACTGGCGCATGGTGCGCGAGGTCTTCGTGGCGGACACCGACGAGGAAGCATGGCGCTTGTCGGTCGGCGACATGATGGGCCGGATGATGAGCGAGTACTTCCTGCAACTGCTCGGCCACTTCGGCTTCAAGGATTATCTGAAGCACAAGCCGGATGTGCCGGACAGCGACGTCACGGTCGAGTATTGCGCGAAACACAACTGGATCGTCGGTTCGCCTGCGACCGTCGCCGAAAAGATCGAGAAGATCTACGACGAGGTCGGCGGCTTCGGGACGCTGCTGGTATTCGGCTTCGACTACAAGCACAAGCCGCAGGCCTGGCACAACTCGCTGCGGCTTCTGAAGCAGGAAGTGTTGCCGCGCCTCAATCATCTCAAGCCGAATGTGAGCAAGGCGGCGTGATAGCTTGATCGTCATTGCGAGAAGCCCAAGGGCGACGCATAGCGTCGTCCTGACGACGACGAGAGGCAATCCAGGTCCGTATTCATAGGGCTGGATTGCTTCGCTTCGCTTGCAATGACCAAGTAGTTGATCAAGAGACGCAAACCATGGATTCCCAAAATTTCAAGCAGGCGATGCGGCATTGCGCCGGCGCGGTGGCGCTGGTCACCGTTGGCCGCGAGCAGGGCCGCCGCACTGGTCTGACGGTCACTGCGGTCTGCTCGCTCTCCGATGATCCGCCCTCGCTGCTGGTTTGCGTCAACCGTAACGCCAGCGCGCACCCGCGGATCAAGCAGGAGCGCTCCTTTGTCGTGAATTTCCTTACCGACGAACACATGGCATTGGCGCTGACCTTTAGCGGCCAAAAGGGCGTCGATGGCGACGACCGGTTCGGGTTTGGCCGATGGGCGGCGGGATTAACCGGCGCGCCAGTGCTGGAGGATGCGCTTGTCTCGTTCGAGTGTGAGTTGCGGCAGGAGTTCGAAACCAAGACGCATTCGGTATTCATCGGCGATGTTCGCGACGTCAACTTCCGCTGCGACGCGCATCCGCTGGTTTATCTGCGCAGCGCCTTCCACAACGTGCGGACGATGCACGAGCCGGTCTTGCTCGGCGATCTCAAGGCACGCAAGATGATCTGGAGCGGATTTTCTTGACGGGCAGTAAAAGATTTCCTGTCATTCCGAGGCGCGAGCACCTGGCGAGCTTCGCCGGGCTGGATTTCGGGTCTGCGCCTGAAGGCGCATCCCGAAATGACGACACATTGATGGACCGTGTTGACTTGCTAGTGCCCGACCGGGCCGATCTTCAGCGCCTTGATCTTGCGATATAGCGTGGCGCGGCTGACGTGCAGCGCCCGCGCCGCTGCCGTCACCCGACCGTGATGGATGCGCAGCGTCTCCACGATGACGTTGCGCTCGGCCGTTTCGAAGTCGGCCGCGGTTGCGGTGTCGCCGCAAGGCGGCAGGTC
>JAFEFK010000011.1 GCA_018240625.1 Pseudomonadota bacterium | reverse complement strand
GCCCGTGGACAAGGCCGCCGACGAACTGATCGCGCGCATCAAGCAGGTTGCGGGATAGCAACTGAGCGGGTGGCTGGGTCTGCAACGGTGATTGCAGACTTACCTCTCCCCACTGGGGAGAGGTCGCGCCAAAGGCGCGGGTGAGAGGGTCTTTCGCGCGTAAATCCCCCTCACCCCGACCCTCTCCCCGGTGGGGAGAGGGAGATCTCTGCGAACCGGAGTGACCGTTCAGAACTGATGGCCACGGGGTCGATGGCGAGTGACAGCATGGCAACGATGACGCTCACAGACCCCGGCGAAGTGGTCCCGCGCGGGCCGCTGATTCCGCGCTTCACGACGCCGCAGATCTGGGGCTTCGCTCTGCTGGTGCCGTACCTGCTCGTGTTCCTGGCCTTCGTGGTCTATCCGATCGGATACGGCCTGTGGCTCGCGCGTCATCCGGCGAGTTATGTCGCGCTCTATCACGATCCGATCTTTGCGCGCGCCGCCGTCAACACGCTGATCTTTTTGCTGATCGGCATCAACATCAAGATGGTGATCGCGCTGTTCCTGTCGGGCTTCTTCATCCAGCAGCGCGCCTGGATCCGCTGGCTGTCGGTGATCTTCATCCTGCCGTGGGCGGTGCCGTCGATCCCGACCATCCTGTCGCTGCGCTTCATGCTCAATCCCGAATGGGGCGTGGTCAATCAGCTCATCTTCAAGTTCACCGGCGAGGACGGCCCGAACTGGCTCAACGATCCGGCCGTGGCGCTGACCATGGCGATCGGCGTGCACATCTGGAAATCGCTGCCGTTCTGGACGCTGATCCTGATGACCGGTCGGCTTGCGATCTCGCAGGATCTGTTCGAGGCCGCCGATGTCGACGGCGCGAGCTGGTGGCAGAAGTTCCGCTTCATCACCTGGCCGTCGATGCAGACGCTGTATCTGACCTGCACGCTGCTCTCGATGATCTGGACGCTCGGCGATTTCAACAGCGTCTATCTTCTCACTGGCGGCGGACCCGCCGATCTTACCCACGTGCTGTCCACGCTCGGCATCCGCTATCTCCGGCTCGATCAGCTCGATCTGTCGATGGCCTCGATCGTCTGTGCGATGCCGTTGGTGTTGCCGCTGGTCTATTTCATGATGAAACGGCTATCCCGATGACAGCTGTTTATCGCGTGCAATCGCAACACGCACTGACTCCACCTCTCCCCGCCGGGGAGAGGTCGGATCGCATCGGCCGTGCACTTGCGCGCCGGAGCG
>JAFEFK010000119.1 GCA_018240625.1 Pseudomonadota bacterium | reverse complement strand
CGTCTCCGCCAACACCTTCGTGATCGCCGCCGTCAGCGACGTCTTGCCATGGTCAACGTGACCAATCGTTCCAATGTTGCAATGCGGCTTGTTACGTTCAAACTTTGCTTTGGCCATCGTTCTCTCCGTTCAGTCGTTAACTGTCGCTAACGACAATCAGGCAAATTTCTTCTGGACTTCCGCCGACACATTGGCCGGCGCTTCAGCGTAGTGATCGAATTGCATCGTGAAGGTTGCGCGGCCCTGGCTCATCGAGCGCAGGTTATTCACGTAACCGAACATGTTCATGAGCGGCACCATCGCATTGATGACGTTGGCGTTGCCGCGCATGTCTTGACCCTGGATCTGGCCGCGCCGCGAATTCAGATCGCCGATGACCGAACCGGTATAGTCTTCCGGGGTCACCACCTCGACCTTCATGATCGGCTCGAGCAGAACGGACTTGCCCTTCTGCAGCGCTTCGCGGAATGCCGCGCGCGATGCGATTTCGAAGGCCAGCGCCGACGAGTCGACGTCGTGGTACTTTCCGTCCACGAGCTGGACCTTGACGTCGACCACCGGGAAGCCGGCGACGACACCAGAGCCCATCACGCTGTTGAGGCCCTTTTCAACGCCGGGGATGTATTCCTTCGGAACCGCACCGCCGACGATCTTGGATTCGAAAACGTAGCCCGCGCCCGGCTCGTTCGGCTCGACAACGATCGACACTTCGGCGAACTGACCGGTACCGCCGGTCTGCTTCTTGTGGGTGTATTTGACCTCGGCCTTCTTGGTGATCTTCTCGCGGAACGCCACCTGCGGCGCGCCGATGTTGGCGTCAACCTTGTAGGTGCGGCGGAGAATGTCGACCTTGATGTCGAGATGCAGTTCGCCCATGCCCTTCAGAATGGTCTGGCCGGATTCCTGATCGGTCGACACGCGGAACGACGGATCTTCCGCAGCGAGCTTCGCCAGCGCGACGCCGAGCTTTTCCTGGTCGGCTTTCGACTTCGGCTCGATCGCGATTTCGATCACCGGCTCGGGGAATTCCATCTTTTCAAGAATGACCGGCTTGTCGGGATCGCACAGCGTGTCACCGGTGCGGGCTTCCTTGAGACCCGCCAGCGCGACGATGTCGCCGGCGTAGGCTTCCTTGATGTCTTCGCGGTTATTCGCATGCATCAACAGCATGCGGCCGATGCGCTCTTTCTTCTCGCGGGTCGAGTTCACGACGCCGGTACCGCTCTGAAGAATGCCGGAGTAGATGCGGCAGAACGTGATGGTGCCGACGAACGGGTCATCCATGATCTTGAACGCGAGCAGAGCCAGCGGCTCCTTGTCGTCGGCCTTGCGGACGACTTCATTGCCGTCGTCATCGATGCCTTTGATCGCAGGCACGTCGACCGGCGACGGCAGGTAATCGACAACCGCGTCGAGCAGCGGCTGCACGCCCTTGTTCTTGAAGGCCGAACCGCACAGCACGGGATAGAACGCACCGGTCAGCACTGCCTTGCGGATCAGCCGCTTCAGCGTCGCTTCGTCCGGCTCCTTGCCATCGAGGAACGCGGTCAGCGCATCGTCGTCGAGTTCGACGGCGGCTTCGATCATCTTCTCGCGGTATTCCTTGGCCTGCTCGACCATATCTTCGGGAATATCGACGTAGTCGAACTTCGCGCCGAGCGATTCATCGTTCCAGATGATGCCCTTCATGGTCACGAGGTCGACGAGACCCTTGAAATTGTTCTCGGCGCCGATCGGCAACTGAATCGCGATCGGCTTGGCGCCGAGGCGGTCGACGATGTCGGACAGGCACTTGAAGAAGTCGGCGCCGGTCTTGTCCATCTTGTTGGCGAAGACGATGCGCGGAACCTTGTACTTGTCGCCCTGACGCCAGACGGTTTCGGTCTGCGGCTCGACGCCCTGGTTGGAATCCAGCACGCATACCGCGCCGTCGAGGACGCGCAGCGAACGCTCGACTTCAATGGTGAAGTCGACGTGACCGGGAGTGTCGATGATATTCAGGCGCTTGCCGTTCCAGAACGCGGTCGTCGCGGCGGACGTGATGGTGATGCCGCGCTCCTGCTCCTGCTCCATCCAGTCCATCGTCGCGGCACCTTCGTGCACTTCGCCGATCTTGTGGCTTTTGCCGGTGTAATAGAGAATCCGCTCGGTGGTCGTGGTCTTGCCGGCGTCGATGTGCGCCATGATACCGAAGTTGCGGTAGTTCTCGATGGCATGTTGGCGGGGCATGGGAGCTGTCCTTAATTTCCGTTACGTCGCCGTTACCAGCGATAATGCGAGAAGGCACGGTTGGCTTCCGCCATCTTGTGCACGTCTTCACGCTTCTTGACGGCGTTGCCCCGGTTGTTCGACGCGTCGAGCAACTCCGCCGAGAGCCGCTCCGTCATGGTCTTCTCGTTGCGCCCCCGCGCAGCCGTAATGATCCAGCGAATGCCCAGCGCCTGGCGGCGGGTGCTGCGGACTTCCACCGGAACCTGATAAGTCGCGCCACCGACGCGGCGCGAACGCACTTCGATCGTCGGCATGACGTTCTCGAGCGCCTGCTCGAACACCGGCAGCGGGCCCTGCTTGGTCTTGGTCTCGATCATCTCGAGCGCACCGTAGACGATGCTCTCTGCGGCGGACTTCTTGCCGTCATACATGATCGAATTCATGAACTTCGTGATGATGATGTCCCCGAACTTCGGATCCGGGTTCACTTCACGCTTTTCAGCAGAATGGCGACGCGACATCTTATCTTTCCTTCGTCATAGCCGGGCATAGCCGTTTTAAAGAACGGCGTTCTAAACAACGCCTATGCCGGCCATCCACGTCTAGAAACTTGTAGGGATCCCCGGGTCTCGCGTTGCTCGCCCGAGGATGATCTTCGCTGCGCTCAGATCACTTCGGACGCTTCGCGCCGTACTTCGAACGGCGCTGCTTACGGTTCTTGACGCCCTGCGTATCGAGGACGCCGCGGAGAATGTGATAGCGCACGCCGGGCAAATCTTTGACGCGGCCGCCGCGGATCATGACCACGGAGTGTTCCTGAAGGTTGTGGCCCTCGCCCGGGATATAACCGATGACTTCGAAGCCATTGGTCAGACGCACCTTCGCGACCTTACGAAGCGCCGAGTTCGGCTTCTTCGGAGTCGTCGTGTAGACGCGCGTGCACACGCCACGCTTCTGCGGCGACTGCTGCAGCGCCGGCACCTTCTTGCGCGACTTCTGTATCACGCGCGGACTTGCGATCAGCTGATTGATCGTCGGCATCGTTCGCCTTCACCCTTGTTCGCGCGAAACCCCGATCGGCTTCGCAAATTCGTTCGGAGCCACCTGCCCCACGGTCCGCGTTGCGTGAAACGATTCACGCAAAACGAAATCACGCCAACCGTTCATTGCTGAGCGGGAAGCGCTTCGACGCCACAGAGGACCGCGACTACACCAACCGGATTAAACCGCCTGGCTATCACCGAGGTCATGCATCCGAAATCAATCTCGAGAGAAACCGCTCAAGAGAACGACTATCGTTCTGGCATTGCCTAGCTATCATCGACAGCGTTTGAGCTGCATTCGTCGAGGTTGGTGCCCGTCTCTATTGACTGAAATAGAAAGGGTGATCCGTTCCGACGTTGGCGAAGCTCACCGCCTGTCGTTAAGTGCGCGGGTTTTATCCACCGCGAGTCGCCAAGTCAAGGCTAAACCGCCGTGGCAGAAGCACTTCTGGCTTTTCGCCAAGACCAGCATCTACACGATTTTGAAGACACCGGAAATTGTCGAATGCATTGCGCCGCCGGATGGCGGATGCCTCTCGAAACAATGGATTTTTCGGGATGCAGGCGACCGGCCCGCCTTGATCGTCCGCCTGGAGCAGGATGTCACTCGGGTGGCCTTGCGCACCGCTTCATGCGACCGCGCCGGTAACAGCATGGCCTCTTCACGCCCCTCACGCGCGAATCTATATTTTATCCGGGTAATATATGTAGCATTGCGCCGGTTTTCCGCCCTCCCGATTCGCAGGCCGCCCCGGCTAACTCCAAGACTCTATGGCGGATGTAGAAATCGAGGAACTGCTCGTAAATGCATGTCCTGGCTGAAGCTTCGGGCCGCTCGCACCGCCGATAGGCAACCCGAGGGAATCAGCAACGCCGGCTACCGAGCTGCCGCTAAAGCCGCCTTTTTGGGTACCGCCGGCGGGGACCAGGTCCGAATCCGGTCGCGCAGCCACCGGAGCTGGTCGTACCCGCGCTGGCGGGTTGCCTCCAGGGAAAACGCCAGCGATTTGCCGGGCCCGACGTCGATGAGCAAATCGGCCATCTGCCGGCGCCCCGCCCAAAGCTGAGCCATGAAGCTTCCTTCAGCCGAACAGGAATCGATCGCCTCGATTCCGGCTGAGGCAAAGAGATCTTCGGTGATCTTGTCGATCAGAAGCGCCCCCGGCGAATATTTTGCGTAGTCCGGGCTGAACGCGGTTTTCCAGGTATAGGCGGTGGCCCCGCAGTACATCAGCACCTGCGCAGCGATCGCCCGGCCATCGACGCGAAGCAGCGCCACCGAGGCATTGCCGCGCTCGGCCAGCGCATTCACCATCTGTCTGACGAAGGCCGCGTCCGCCGCATCACACAGCAAGGCCGTACCGCGCGCGCCTTTCCAACTGCCAGCTTCCAGTGCCAGAAACGTCTCGAACGCTTCTTGCGTGTCCGGCGCCCGGTTGTTGACGACATCGACCGCGCCGGTAGCGGATAGCCTGTTCCAGTCCTGCCGCAACTTCTTTCGGGTCGAGCCTGACCGCTTCACGCCCAATTCCCGGGTCGCGAACGGACGCGTGCTCTCGGACAATCTGAGCTCCACGCCTCCCTGCTCCGCCAGCGCGCTCACAAGCATCTCGAAACTTGGAGCCTCGGCATCGAGCGACTTCAGATTGATGACTTTCGGCAGCGTGGGGCTTTCCCGGATCGCCGACAGAAAGGCTGGAATGACATCGCCGACGAAGGCCGGATCCACGACCGGGCTGGAAAGAAAGGCGTAGTTGTAGGGCAACGCCTCAAGCAGCGCCGGCCACAACGGTGAAATCTTGCGCACCTGAAGCGCCCAGACACCGACCAGCCGCTTGAGCCCGGTGCTGTCGTCCCACGCCAGCAGAACCTGTATGCGCGCGAACCCGCTCTCATCCGCCACCGTCAAGGCGACCGGATTCATGAACACATTAGCGGATGCCCGCTGGACGAGGTCGTCCCACGACGCCGAGAGGTCCAGTGTTGGTGAACAAATATTTACCGAGATCATCAAATGCCTTGGAGCGATCGGCTCAGACAGCGGATCGCCTAAGCGGCGAGTTTGTTCCCGCCGCATTGCTTTTCAGTTAAATCGCATGCAGCCGATGCAGCCTCAATCTCTTGACGTCTTTCAAGGTTTGTTTGCCTTTTACGGGGCATTGTAGCGCTACGGAAACAGAGCATATCACAATGCGGTATATCGATATTGCGATCGTCGGCGGTGGCCTCGCTGGCTCAACCGCAGCAGCGATGCTGGGCAATGCCGGCATCTCCACCATCCTGATCGATCCGCATACGATCTACCCACCCGACCTGCGCTGCGAAAAGCTAGGCGGAACGCAACTCGCAACCCTGCGCAAGACCGGTCTCGCCGAGGAGACGCTACGCGCGACGACTGTCGACGGCGAGGTCTGGGAAGCCCGGTTCGGCTACGTGGTGGCCAAAAAGCCGAGCGACCAGCACGGCGTGATGTACGACACCCTCGTCAATACCATCCGCGCGCAAATTCCGGCGAGCGTCGAGGTTGCCTACACCAAGGTTGTCGAAATTTCGACAAGCGACGAACGGCAGCGCCTCGTGCTCGCGAACGGCGAGGAGATTTCCGCGCGCCTGATCGTGCTGGCGAACGGCCTCAGCATCGGCCTCCGCCACATGCTGGGTCTCGAACGTCGCGTCATCAGTGAGTGTCATTCCGTAACGCTGGGTTTCGACGTCGCTCCCGTGAATAGTCCGGCGCTGCCCTTCCCGGCCCTGACCTATTGGCCAAAACGATCGTCCGATCGGATGGCCTATCTGACGCTGTTTCCGATCGGCAACAGCATGCGGGCCAATCTGATGGTCTATCGCCCGATGGATGACCCCTGGTTTCGCGAATTTCGCAAGGCGCCTGAAGCAACGATGCGTGCCATGATGCCGGG
>JAFEFK010000118.1 GCA_018240625.1 Pseudomonadota bacterium | reverse complement strand
TACGGCCGGACGCGGCGCTGTTCCTGAAAACCCGGCACCGATGGATATCCTTGGTGCGGCGTCGAATCTTCGGCTAACTAATAGTCCGGCGGATTACAGAGGCTGCGTTAAACTTTGTTATCCTTTATTGGAACGTTTTTCGTCGCCGGGAAGTGATAGAAACTATTGGGATTTCCAGAAGTGCCTGAATGCCTGTCTTAAACGGGGGCTTTGACATGAACATCGACGCGGCTCGATATACTGTCCGTCAGTCATTTCAGATCGCGCGCGAACTGCAGAGCCTGCTTCCGTTCCTGAAAGAACGTTGCGATGCGGAAGAGTACCGGCAATACGCCATCGATATTGCGAAGGCGGTCGACGCCGTAAGCGTGGCCTTGCTGAACAGGGCTATAGAAACTCATCCCGATCTTGCAAACGAGATCGAAAATCGAATTTCGACTTACGGACATTACTTCTGATGAATGGGGCATCATCGCCGGGTATTGGCACGATGGCGCTTACCGCTTGAACGCCAGCGCCGCTCCAAGCCCCGCGATGACGCCGGCACAGATCGCAGCGCCTCCGGCCGCCATGCCCCAGTTCAGGAAATAGAGCGCCATCGACAGGAACGATTTGTCGGCGCTGCCGCCGAGCAGCACGAAGGATGTCGCGAACGCCACCAGCAGCACGACGCAAACCACGGTCCAGAACCAGGCCGGCCCGCGCCGCGCCGGGTCCATCGCGTACCAGGCGCCGCCGGCCGCGGCGATGAGCAGGACCAACCAGACAAAGATCGCAAAACGCATGTGCTGCACCTGATGAAGCTGTGGCCGATGTGTAGCGCATGACGGGCGCCGTTTGAAGAGGCGCGCGCCCGTCATGCCATGTTTTGAGACCCATCATCACCAAGGAGAACCAGATGGATTTTGACATCACCGACACCGCGCCGGAGCATAAATCCGGCATCGCCGCGCGCGGCGACTATGACGACTTCCGCACGACGTTCGAGGAATTCAAGGCGGCCAACGACGAGCGGCTGGCGCGGCTGGAGAAAAAGCGCGGCGATGTGCTGCTGGAGGAAAAGGTCGACCGCATCAACGCCGCGCTCGACGTCCAGCACAGGCGCATGGACGATCTCGCCCTGAAGCACGCCCGGCCGGCGCTGGAAGGACGCGGCCGCATCGCCGGCGATGCGGCATCTCGCGAGCACAAGGGCGCGTTCGAGGCCTATGTGCGCGGCGGCGAGGCGGGCACCCTGCGCGAGCTCGAGACCAAGGCGATGTCGGTCGGCTCCAACGCCGACGGCGGTTATCTCGTGCCGGTCGAACTCGAGCAAGCCATCGGCGAACGTCTCGCGGCGATTTCGCCGATCCGCGCGATCTCGTCGGTGCGCACCATCTCGGGCAATGTCTACAAGAAGCCGTTCATGACCGCTGGCCCCGCCACCGGCTGGGTCGGGGAAACGGATTCGCGCACGCAGACCACCTCGCCGACGCTGGACGCGCTGAGTTTTCCGGCGATGGAGCTCTACGCCATGCCGGCGGCGACCGCGACGCTGCTCGACGACAGTGCCGTGAACATCGACGAATGGATCGCGCAGGAAGTCGAACTGACGTTCGCGGTGCAGGAAGGCGCAGCCTTCGTCAACGGCGACGGCACCAACAAGCCGAAGGGCTTTCTGCAATCCAGCACCGTGGCCAACGGCTCATGGACCTGGGGCAACCTCGGCACTATCGCGAGCGGGGCGGCCGGCGCGTTCGCCGCGAGCAATCCGTCCGATCCGCTGGTGGATCTGATCTACGCGCTGAAGGCGGGGTATCGCCAGAACGGCATGTTCGTGATGAACCGCCGGACGCAAGCCACGATCCGCAAGTTCAAGGACTCGGGCGGCGCGTATCTGTGGCAGCCGCCGTCGCTGGCAGGCGGCCGCGCCTCGCTGATGACGTTCCCGCTGATCGAGGCCGAGGACATGCCGGATGTCGCGGCGAATTCGCTGTCGATCGCGTTCGGCGATTTTCGCCGCGGCTACCTGGTGGTGGACCGGGCGGGCGTGCGCGTGCTGCGCGATCCCTATTCCGCGAAACCGTACGTGCTGTTCTACACCACCAAGCGCGTCGGCGGCGGCGTGCAGGATTTTGACGCCATCAAGCTGATGAAGTTCGCGGCGAGCTGAATTCGGCGCGATCTGAAGACGTCGCGGCGCGCCCCGATCGGCGCGCCGTTTGCGTTTCCAGCATCTCTTTCTTTCACATCAGACGGATCACGTCGCATGCCGCTAGGGAATGAGGCCTGGCTGCGCCATCAGCAGCAGCGCTGGCTGCGGCCGGACGCGCATCGCTGGATCCGCCCGGATGCCGCGCGGGTTCTTCCGCCGGGCAGCGATATCGCCGCGGTTCATCCGGCGCTCGCGGCCAGTCCGGACCGGAGGCTCAGGGACCGGCGGATCGCCGAAGCCATCGCGCGGGAACAGTCGGTCATCGCCGAATTGAGCGCCGAACTCGCCTCGATCAAGGCTGCGATCGCGCAGCGAAGGGCGGCCCGCGACCGCGAGGACAAATACAGCCCGAACCAGCCGCGGGTGCCGGCGGGCAACGGCCGCGAGAGCGGACGCTGGACCGACGGCAGCTATGGTGCCGGCGCACGCCCACGCGTCATCATCGACACCACCAACCTCGATACGGACTCCGATGGAGATGACGCCGGCGGTGACGGGAGTGGTGCTTCCGCATCGATCAGCGCCTTCGACATCGGCGATATCAGCAGCGAGAGCGGCTCGCTCGGCTTGTTCGACATCAAACCGCGGGAAAACCGGCTTCAGGGCGTGCAGCTTGCGGGCGACCCGCCGGACAGGTTGCCGCCGATTGTCGTAACGCAGGAACGGCCGCCAGAAATTCCACCACCCGAGCGGGGCATTGCAGAACGGTCGATCGATTTTATCCGCCGTGCCGCTGAGTACGTTCGGATTGTTGGCCGGCTGTCGCATGCTGCTGGTGCACTCTTTGAAGCACTGGAGCAAGCCGAAGGACTCCGAGGAGAGACGGCAGCAATCAAGTCGGCAAACGACCCGCCACGCACGCTTGAGGAATTGCAAACGCGCGCGCGATTGCCCAGCGAACCTGGTTATCAGACGCACCATATTGTGGGCCAATTTGAGCAGAACAGGCTGCAATTCGGCGATGGTTTGATCTACAGTCGTGAGAACGAAGTGCGAATTCCAGTCGTGAAGCACATGGATATCAGTCGATTCTATTCGACGCCTAACGCTCAGTTCGGCGGTTTATCCCCGCGCGACTACCTTCGGGGAAAGAGCTGGGATGAGCAAATGCAGGTCGGATTGAACGTGTTGAAGAGGTTCGGGGTTCTTCAATGAAGCACGATAGTTCCGGAAGAGATGTCGACGATCTACTGATCGAGTTTGCCTTTTTGTGTGTCGAACAAGGCAAAGCTCTTGAATTACTAAAAGGAGAATCTGCCGTAAAATCGCTTGGCAAACGAATCCTCGAAATAGAGACCGAATTACGCAAGCGACCTAATTCGGAACGAATGAGGCTGATACAGCTTTTTGTTCACCCCAATCCTTGGGTGCGCTTCCATGCCGCGGAGGGATGTATCGATCTGGCGCCCGCGGGAGCGCGAGAGCAAGTTCAAAGGATCGCAGATTCGGGAGACTATCCCGTGGCTGGCCACGCCGGAATGTTTCTCAGTCTCTACGATGGCGACCTGTCAGATCTAGGCCAGCGGTAAATTCCGCTCCAAGGACAGTGGGGGTGCCTATCTGTGATAGTCGCTGGCGGGCGGCGGTGCGGGCGGTGCCTCCGCATCGATCAGCGCGTTCGACATCGGCGATATCAGCAGCGAGAGCGGCTCGCTCGGCTTGTTCGACATCAAACCGCGGGAAAACCGGCTTCAGGGCGTGCAGCTTGCGGGCGATCGTGAAGGCGGCCGCCCAGTCGATCTGCTCGAAGAACGCGAGCTGGGCGGGCACGCGATCGAACGACACGTCGGAAGAAGCGATGAATCGCTCGTCAATGCTGTCCGCGGTTCAATTGATTATGCGAGGCGGAATGGCGATTCAACGTCGGATATAAGAGAAAGCTCGTTCACCTCGTTGGAAGCGGCAAACAAACTTGTGAACAAGACCATTTCAGATCATCCCGAGCAGGTGAAACGTGTCGTCACAGGGCTATCTCCGAAGGAAACTCTAGAATCTACGTCAGTTGCGCCAACGGGCCGCGAAGCTTATGCTAGGAATGAAACCTCTCGTGTCATACTCAGCGATACCTATGGGGTGCGCGTCGTCATCGTTCCCCACACCACGGCTGCGAACGGCTATCGGGTCGATACCGCATTTCCAACCAATCTCAAGCGCTAGAGCCATGCCGGACGAATACGACATTATCCTTCGGACAACCTACGACGGCCTCGGACTCGTTGAGTCCTGGCCCCGTGAAGCAGATTATTTGCGCGCGCGGGATTTTCTGAAGACGCTGGTCGGCGGACCTCACGGAATATCCAGGGGCCGCCACCCCGGCGCAGAAATCTACGAAATCGCAACCAAAGCGCAGTTCGATCACTTTGTAAAATTCAGAATCGAGCTGAAGCAGGCGCGCCCCGAGGATCGCAGTCGCGCAATGGCACAAACAGACCTCGATATTTACTTTGACGGGACGTCGATGGTGATTCCGTTCGGCACCGTTGAGAACTACCGGCTGGCGTCCGCGCTCGCGCTGGAGTTGACCGGTCCCGCGGGGCGCACGGTCTCGGAGTCGGGGGAGATATTTTATCCTGAGACCCGCGACCAGTTGGACGCGTTGTTTGCCTTGCAGCGAGGGCTGGGCGTGAAGCGCAAGGGTTGATTGTCGCAGTGGTCGGGTCCGGCACTTGGAGGCCAATGCGGGACAGCTACGTTCTAAAATTGAGGAACGAGAGGCAAACCCTTTACCCGGCGCGCAAACCTCTCGATGTTCTCAAAATCCAGTCGCGATAAAGTGCGAGCGGCGTGACGCTATCGGGTCGAGACGGCGTTTCCTCGAAATCGGGGCCGATAGAGATCATGCCCAGGTTCAGAACAGAAATCTGCATCAAGCCGAGGGATATTCAGATGATCCTGACGTGGCACAATGAAAAAGAATATTGGCTGGGCCGGGCGTTTCTCGCCACCCTGGACGATTTTCCCGAATCGCATCGCAAGAGCGATCCGGATCATCTCGAATGGTACTACATCGATAACGATCAGTATGAGCGGCTGCTCGATTTTCGAAAGGAGCTGCGCGAAAAGCGCGGTGATCGATAAGGACGCCGAACCCGCCGGGATCTCGCTACATCCCCGCGCCCCAGCTCCGCGCCGTCTTCAAAATCCAGTCGCGGTAAAGCGCGAGCGGCGTGACGCCGGTGAGGCCGCCGCAGCCGGATGCGTTGTTCGGGCCTGTCGACCAGCTCACCACGCCCGCGATGACGCTGCCGCCGTTTGAATCGAGAAATGCCGGTGCGCCGGAATCGCCGGTGCAGGCGCCGAGGCCTGCACGGGTGTTGTTGGTGACGGGATCGACCAGGCGGATCTGCAAGGTGCCGGGTCGTCCGGTGACCGCAAGACCTGCGGCGCGCGCCACGCCGCCGCTGCGGCCATCGCCCGCGACGGCGACGCCCATGCCGATCACAGTGAGACGCATGCCCACAGTAATTGGCATCAACGCGCCGCCGAGTGTGGCGGGTTGCGCGGGAAGCGATGAGGCGAGCTGCAACAGCGCGACGTCGGCGGTGGCGCGATGCGCCAGCAGGCTCTGCATCTGGAATTGCGGATGCGCGGCAACGCGTCTGATATCGAGCAGGCGGGGCGGCTGGCTCGTGTAGTCCACCATCTTGTAGGTGGTGCCGGGCGCGACGCAGTGCGCGGCCGTAAGGATGATATCGCGCGCGATCAGCGCGCCGGTGCAGGACGTGCCGCGCGAGCCGACGATCGTGACGATGGATTTGGTGATGGCAGGCGCAGGCGCGCTGCCGCCGCCGACCATGGCGGATGACGGCCGCGCGAACGCCGACAGCAGCACGGCGGCGAGAATTATGAACGTTCGTTGAATCATCCGGCGATGTGAGCCATCGCGCGCGCCGTCTGTCAACATTTGCACATTCACAATGAGGATAATCCATGCCGTCGCTATTATTGACAGGACCGGCGATCGAGCCGTGGTCGGTGGCGGAAGCCAAGAGCTATCTGCGCGCCGAGAACGACGACGACGACACTGTGATCGCGTCGCTGATTTCGGCGGCGCGCAATCAGGTGGAGGCGCTGACGCGCTGCGCTCTGATCGCGCAGACCTGGCGTTTCGTCCGCGACCAGTGGCCGCAAGACGGGCGGATCAAGCTGGGCAGAGGGCCGCTGCGAACGCTGGGCGCGGCGCGGGTCTACGATTCCTCAGGCAATGCGAACACCATCGATGCCGGGATGTTCGTGCTCGACAAGGCGGGTGGCGTGATCGCGGCGCCATCCTGGGCTCTGCCTATGCCGGGGCGCGCGAGCGCCGGCATCGAACTCGATGTCGAACTGGGGTTTGGCACCGCTGCGGCCGATGTGCCGGACGTGCTGCGCCACGCGATACGTACGCTGGTGGCGCATTGGTACGAGAACCGCGGCCTGATCGCCATCGGCCAGACGGTGGCGATGATGCCGGGTAGCGTCAACGCCATGATCGCGGCCTATCGCGTGCGCGGATTGTGATGCGCGCGCGTCATCCCCGCGCAATGGCTTCGCCATTGTCGCTGAAGGGCCGAGCTCAGGCAGAGTAATTGCTCTGCCGACTTGCGAGCCTCGAAGGATGCAGCTTTTCCCGGATCATCCTTCGAGGCGCCATGCTTCGCATGTCGCACCTCAGGATGACGCCATTTCCAAAGGATCATCGCCCATGACCAGCGCCAATTCCGCGCTCCGCGCCGCCGTGCACGATGCGCTCGCGGCCGACAGCGGCCTTCATGTCGCGCTCGGCGGTGCGCGGGTCTATGACGAGCCGCCGCGCGGCGACCTGTTGCCCTATGTGAGCATTGGCGAGGCGCGCATCACGGACGCGTCGGTGGATGACGGGCCGACCCAGGAGCATCAGATCACGCTGCATGCGCGCTCGCATAAGGGCGGGCAGAGCGAAGCGCATATGATCGCGGGTGCGGTGTTGCAGGCGCTCGACGACGCGCCACTTGTTCTCGCTGGATACCGGCTCGTCAATTTCCGTTTCGCGGTCGCGGACATCCGGCGCGAGTCCGATGGCCGCACCTATCACGCACAGGTGCGATTTCGCGCCGTGACCGAACCGGCAACCTGAATTTCTGGAAGGAGGCGTCATGGGCGCACAAAAGGGCAAGGATCTGCTTCTGAAGATGAGCGACGGCACGAGCTTCGTGACCGTGGCTGGCTTACGCAGCCGCAGGATCGCATTCAACGCCGAGATCGTCGACATCACCAACGCGGAATCGACGGATCGTTGGCGCGAGCTTTTGGCCGGCGCGGGCGTCAAGCGCGCATCGCTGTCGGGCCGAGGGCTGTTCAAGGATGCTGCGTCCGATGCGCTGGTGCGGCAGGCATTCTTCGATGGCGCGATCATCGATTGCCAGGTGGTGGTGCCGGACTTCGGTACCATCGAGGGCCTGTTCCAGATTTCGAGCCTCGAATTTTCCGGCGAGCATAACGGCGAGGTGACGTTCGACCTCGCGCTGGAGTCCGCCGGCGCGCTGACGTTTACGGCGATGTGATGTTTGCACCCTCCCCTGGAGGGGGAGGGTCGGTGAGCACGAGCGAAGCGCTGTGCGAACCGGGGTGGGGTGAGGCGTAAAAAGTCACCCCACCCCGCTCGTCGCTTCACTCCGAGCGACCCTCCCCCTCCAGGGGAGAGTGGAGATAGAGAGTCATGCCGAACAAACATCGCGGCGAGATCGCCGCAGAACTTGGCGGGCGGCAGCGTACGCTGGTGCTGACGCTGGGCGCGCTGGCCGATCTTGAATCTGCGTTTGGCGCCGACGACTTGGTGGCGCTGGCCGAACGCTTTGGCTCAGGGCGGCTGTCGGCACGGGATCTCATTCGCATCATCGGCGCGGGGCTGCGCGGCGCAGGCGAGCCGGTCGGCGATGAAGACGTCGCGGCGATGACGGTGGAAGGCGGCGTGGCCGGGTTTGTCAAAATCGCGGCCGATCTGATCGCCGCGACCTTCGATGACGGCGCTGCGCGATGAAGCCGTTTCCATGGGCTGAAGCGATGGGCTTTGGCTTCGGCGTGTTGCGCCTTGCGCCGGATACGTTCTGGCGGATGACGCCGCGCGAACTCACACAGGCGATCATCGCGGTGCGCGGGCCGGTTGCCGTACCGATCGATCGCGGCGCGCTGGATCAATTGATGAACCGGTTTCCAGACAAGCGGACGGGAATGGACAATGGCGGATAGCACCGATCTTCTGGGCACATCGAGCACACTCGACAGTATCACCGCGAAGACGAACGCACTTGCCATCAGCGCCGGCGGCTTTGCGCGGGCGATGACGCAGGCGTTCTCGACCTCGATATCAGGCGGCAAGCAGCTCGATGACGTGCTGAAGACATTGGCGTTGCGAGTCTCGAGTCTCGCGGTCACCGCGGCGTTCAAACCGCTGGCGAGCGGGTTGACCGCGGGCATTTCCGGTCTGTTCTCCGGTCTCACCGGCAGCGCATCGGGGGCGGGGGCGGTGCAGGCGAACGCGCTCGGCGCGGTCAAGCCGTTCGCATCCGGCGGCGTAATCGGGACGCCGACTTATTTTCCAATGATCGGCGGCGGCGTTGGTCTTGCCGGCGAGGCGGGCCCGGAGGCGATCATGCCGCTGGCGCGCGGTCCCGACGGCCGGCTCGGCGTTTCCGGCAGCGGCGGCGGCAACAGCATCACGGTTCAGATCGCGACGCCGGATATCGATAGTTTTCGCCGGTCGGAGAGCTATGTCACCGGCCAGATCGCCCGCGCGGTCGCGCGCGGCCAGCGGAGCTTGTGAAGAGAGTTCGTCATGACCAGTTTCCACGAAATCCTGTTTCCGCTTGACGTCGCGCTGAAAAGTGCAGGCGGGCCGGAGCGGCGCACCGATATCGTCACCTTCGGCTCTGGCCGCGAGGCGCGCAACGCGCGCTGGGCGCAATCGCGTCGGCGCTACGATGCCGGTTATGGCGTCAAGACGCTCGATGCCTTGCAGGCCGTCGTCGCCTTTTTCGAGGAGCGGCGCGGACAGCTTTATGGTTTCCGCTGGCGCGACCGGCTGGATTGCCGTTCGGCGACCACGGGCATTACGATCTCGCCGCTGGATCAGGGCATCGGCGTCGGCGATGGGGCGACCGCCTCGTTTCAACTGGTGAAGACCTATGGCAGCTCGTTCGCGCCGTATTCGCGCGCGATCGCCAAGCCAGTGGACGGCAGCGTTCGCATCGCGGTCAGCGGCAGCGAGGTCGCGGCAGGCACGGCTTTCACCTGCGATGCCGCGACAGGCGTCGTGACATTTCTCGCCGGTCACATTCCACCCGCCAGTGCCGCCATTACCGCTGGTTTCATGTTCGACGTCCCCGTGCGCTTCGACACCGACTACCTTGAAGTCGATCTCGCGACCTTCGCCGCCGGCGTCATTCCAAAAATTCCGCTGGTGGAGATCCGGCCATGAGGAACGTCCCGTCCGCGCTTCAGGCCAAGCTCGATTCCGGTGCGACCACATTGGCGCGCTGCTGGATCGTGACGCGGCGCGATGGCGCGGTTCTCGGCTTCACCGACCACGATAATGATCTCGACATCGGCGGCGCCGTTTGCCGTGCCGGTACCGGCTTCACCGCATCGGAAGCCACCAGCCGTTTCGATCTGTCCGTCGATGGCGCGGAAATCTCCGGCGCGTTCTCCGACGAGACCCTGACTGAAGCCGATCTCGCCGCCGGGCGCTACGATGCCGCCGAGGTCGCGACCTGGCTGGTCGACTGGAGCGATGTGTCGCTCAGAATCCTGACCGCACGCGGTACGCTGGGCGAAGTCCGTCGCGAGGGACAGGCGTTCACCGCGGAGTTGCGCGGCCTGGCGGATGCGTTGGCGCAGGACAGCGGGCGTCTCTACACGGCGCGCTGTAGCGCCGACCTCGGCGATAGCCGCTGCCGGATTGATCTGAGCGGTCCCGTGTATCGCGGTAGCGGTGCGGTCGTGACGATCGACGGCACGTCGATTACCGGTGTGTCCGGCCTGGATGGTTTCGCCGACGGCTGGTTTACCGGCGGGCGGCTGGGCTGGACGGACGGGTCTAATAACGGTCTCGCGATCGAGGTGAAAGATCATCGCGTGTCTTCCGGCGAGGTGCGGATATCGCTGTGGCAGGCAATGCCCGAGCCGATTGCTGTTGGAGATGTCTTCACGGTCACCGCCGGCTGCGACAAGGGTTTTGCGACCTGCCGCGACCGTTTTGCCAATTCAGACAATTTCCGCGGCTTTCCGCAGATCCCCGGCAACGACTTTGTCATCAGCTATCCGCTGCCGGGCGGGGGCGGGTAGGCCGTTCTCGTCATTGCGAGGAGCGCGAGCGACGAAGCAATCCAGCATCGTCCGAAGAAACTGGATTGCTTCGCTCCGCTCGCAATGACGGTTCCGATGGAAGGATCGTGAAAAATGCCAACTCTCATGACTCGCGAGACAATCGTCGCAGAAGCGCGCGCATGGATCGGGACGCGTTACCGCCATCAAGCCTCCCTCAAGGGTGTCGGTTGCGACTGTCTCGGTCTTGTGCGCGGCGTCTGGCGCAATTGCGTTGGCGAGGAGCCGGAAACGCCGCCGCCTTATGCACCCGATTGGGCGGAGGCAACCGGCGACGAGACGCTGGCGGCAGCCGCGCTGCGTCATCTCCTTCCCGTTGCCGTAACGGATTTCCTGCCCGGTGATGTCCTGCTGTTTCGCTGGCGCGACGGGTTTGTCGCCAAACACGTCGCCATCGCGGCCAGCGACCGCACCATGATTCATGCCCATGACGGTGCCGCCGTCTGCGAGATCGCGATCGCGCCCTGGTGGCGGCGGCGTCTGGCCTATGCATTTCGTTTCCCCGGAGTACCGGCCTGATGGCAGCGATTGTTCTTTCCGTCGCCGGCGCCGCCGCGGGCGCTCTGTTCGGCCCCGTGGGTGCGATCGCGGGCCGCATCGCCGGTGCGCTGGTCGGCAATGTCATCGACCGCAAACTGTTCGGCCCCGGCAATCAGAGCGTTGTCGGACCGCGGCTCGCCGATCTCGATGTCATGGCCTCGACCGAAGGCGCGCCGATTCCGCGCGTCTATGGCCGTGCGCGTCTGTCCGGTCAGGTGATATGGGCAACGCAACTCGAGGAAGTGGTCTCGACCGATACCGCGAGCGGCGGCAAAGGCGGGCTGTTCAGCGGGCCGAGCACAACGACCACCACTTATACCTACTTCGCAAATTTCGCGGTCGGATTGTGCGAAGGTGCGATCGGCCGGGTCGGGCGGATCTGGGCCGATGGCAGTCCGCTGGATGTCTCCGGTCTGATCTACCGCGTTCATCGGGGCACCGAAGATCAGGCGGCGGACGATCTGATCGTGGCGAAGGAAGGTGCCGGTAACGCGCCGGCTTATCGCGGCCTTGCCTACATCGTGTTCGAGCGGTTGCCGCTCGCGAATTTCGGCAATCGCATACCTCAACTCTCGTTCGAGATCGTCCGACCCATCGGCAAGCTTGAGCAAATGGTGCGTGCGGTCACGTTGATACCCGGCACCACCGAATTCGGCTACGAGCCCTCGACCATTGTTCAGGTCACTGGTCCCGGGCAGTCCGCGCCGGAAAATCGTCACGTGCCGAACGCCGTGTCCGATATTTTGGCATCGCTCGACGATCTGCAGGGCGTGTGCCCGAATCTTGAGCGCGTGGCGGTGGTCGTCGCCTGGTTCGGCTCGGATTTGCGCGCAGGCACCTGCATCGTGCGTCCCGGTGTCGATAGTGCGAGCAAATTCACCAGCGGCGGTGACTGGTCGGTGGCGGACGTGACGCGGGCGAGCGCTTATGTGGTGTCGCAGGTCGACGGCCGCCCGGCGTTCGGCGGCACGCCGTCCGACGACAGCGTCACGCATCTGATCGCGGAATTGAAATCGCGCGGGTTGAAAGTGACGTTCTATCCGTTCGTCGTGATGGACATCGTTGCCGGTAACGGTCTGACCGATCCATGGAGCGGCGCGTCTTCGCAACCTGCTTATCCCTGGCGCGGGCGCGTCACCTGCGACCCTGCGCCGGGGCAGGCGGGCTCGCCGCAAGGCACGGCGGCGGCGGCTTCGCAGGTCGGCCATTTCTTTTCCGGCGGAAGTGCAAACTACCGCGACATGATTTTGCATTACGCCAACCTGGTCTCCGCCGCCGGCGGCGTCGATGCGTTCCTGATCGGCTCGGAGCTGAAGTCGCTGACCCGCGTGCGCTCCGGGGCCGGTGCTTATCCCGCGGTGGACGCGCTGGTGGCGCTCGCGACCGAGGTGAAAGCCATCGTCGGGTCCTCGACGATCGTGACTTATGGCGCGGACTGGACCGAATACGGCGCCGATGTCGTCGATGCGTCGGAGGTGCGCTTTCCGCTCGATCCGCTGTGGGCTTCCATTGCGATCGATGTCGTCGGGATCGATTACTATGCGCCTTTGGCGGATTGGCGTGACGAGGCGCAGCATCTTGATTCCGCTGCCGCCACCTCGACCTATGACCTGGGTTATCTCGCTGGCAACGTCTACGGCGGCGAGGGGTTCGACTGGTATTACGCCGACGATGTTGCGCGCGCCGCGCAAAGCCGCGCCGCGATCACGGACGGTCTCGGCAAGCCGTGGACGTTCCGCGTCAAGGACATCAGGGCGTGGTGGTCATCAGCGCACCATGAGCGCGTCGGGGGCGCCGAACTTGCAACCCCGACCGCGTGGTCGCCACAGGGCAAGCCGATCTGGTTTACCGAGGTCGGCTGTCCCGCGGTGGACAAGGGCGCCAACCAACCGAGTGTGTTTCCCGATCCGAAGTCGTCGGAGAACCACCTGCCGTATTTCTCCAGCGGCAATCGCGACGATCTGATGCAGCGACGCTACCTCCAGGCATTGCTTGGAAAGCTCGATCCGTCGTTCGGCGCCGCCGGACCCGACAATCCGGTATCCACGGTCTACGGCGCGCGCATGATCGACGCTTCGGCAATCCATCTGTGGACCTGGGATGCACGGCCATATCCGGTATTCCCCGCCGCGACCGATGTCTGGAGCGACGGGCCGAACTGGCAGACCGGACATTGGCTTTCCGGCCGTCTCGGCACCGCACCGATGGATGCGCTGGTCGAGGCGCTGCTTGCCGATTCGGGCATTAGCGATGCCGACACTTCGGCGCTGCGCGAGAATTGCGACGGCTATGTGATCGACCGGCCGATGGCGCCGCGCGCCATGATCGAGCCGCTTGCGGGCGCCTACGCTTTCGATGCCACCGCCGCCGATGGGGCGTTGCGCTTCATCCAGCGCGGCGGCGCACCGGTTGCCGAATTCGCGGAAGACGATCTGGTGCTGCCGGACAACGGCGCGCCGGCGCAACTGACGCGAAGCCAGGAGACCGAACTGCCACGCGAGGTCAGCTTCGGCTTCACGGACGGGATGTACGATTACCGGCGCGCGGCGGTGGCATCGCGCCGGCTGACGGGCGGTTCGAACCGCGGTGTTCACTCGGATCTGGCTGTGGTCAC
>JAFEFK010000117.1 GCA_018240625.1 Pseudomonadota bacterium | reverse complement strand
GGCGAGTTGACTTGGTTTCCTAGCGTCAAGGGACCATACGCCGATCTGTTCGACCGTGTCATGCAGCGCTCGGGCATCACGATGTTCGATAGCATTTGGACTTTGGGACGGCTGGACGCCTACATGGTGATGATTCAAGCAATTGAGAAGGCGGGCGCCGTGGATCGTGAGAAGGTGCAGAAGGCACTCTACAAAGGGACCTTCAAATCGCCGGCCGGCGATATCGTGTTCGATGAACATGGCTTCCCGAACACGGGCGCTTTCACCATCCAAATGCAGAACGGAAAAGTCCAAGTGGTCTGGCCGCCGGACGTAGCCGCTGCGAAGCCGATGTGGCCGTCGCCGACGTGGCAATAACCACCCCCATCTTTCGATCGCCAAGATCGAGGCGAGAATTTTATGTCTATTGATATCGTCCTCCAGGTTCTGGTCGGTGGTGTCCTCCTCGGAGGGCTCTACGCGCTGGTCGCCTTTGGGCTGTCGCTGATCTATGGCGTCGTGCGCATTCTAAATTTTGCGCACGGCACCATTCTCGCGGTGACCGGCGTCGTCGCCAGCCTGATTTTCGCCCGCTGGCACGTTTCACCGGTGCTGATTTTTCTCGGGCTGGTGCCGTGCGTCTTTCTGCTTGGCGCCATGTTCTATCGCGGGCTGTTGCACCCCCTCGAAAAGCGACAACCGTTTGAGGCCACCATCGGCACCGTGCTGGTAACCGTTGGTACGCTCTTGATCCTGAGCGATGTCACCGCGGTTCTCGCTGGTCCGACGCAACGCAACATTCTGCTGCATTCGCCGGTGATTGAGATCGGCAATATCGTCGTCTCAGTCACCCAGTTGGCGATTCTCGGCGCGATTATTGTAATGACCCTTGTCATACATGCCGTGCTGAAGGTGACCTGGTTCGGCCTTGCGGTGCGCGCTGTGACGCAGGAGCCGATCGCGGCGGAACTGTGCGGTGCGCGTAGCTTGCAAGTGAAGACGCTGACCTTCGGCGTCGGCTCCGCCACCGTGGCAATCGCTGCGGTGCTCTACGTTCTCACGTTTCCGGTTGATCCATACATGGGCTTCGGCCTTACGGTGAAGGCCTTCACCATTATCGTCGTCGGCGGAATCGGGAATTTACCGGGCGCGCTGATCGTCGGTGTGCTGCTTGGCGTCGCTGAAGGGTTGGTCGGTCTGTTTTGGGGGCCGGAATGGTCGCCAGCTATCAGCGTCATTTTGCTGCTGCTGATCCTCGTCGCGTTTCCCTCCGGCATTCGTTGGAGGCGTGCATGACCCGCGCTGCATGTGTTGTCGTCGCCGCGCTGATAGTCGCGGGGTTAGCGTCTTTACCGCTACTCGGTGCGCCTTACTGGACCACGTTCGTGTTCAGTGTCCTGATTGCGTATGTGCTGGCACAAAGCTGGGACTGGGTCGCGGGTGAGATGGGCTACATCAATCTTGGCCACTACGTTTTCTATGGCATCGGGGCTTATGCGTTCGCAATCACTTTGACCTCAACGTTCATGCCGTCGGTTCCAACGGCGATGGTGATTGCTGCGCTTGTCGTCGCCATTGCCGCGGGATTGTTGGCCTTGCCGCTATTCCGTCTGCGTGGCGACTATTTCGCATTCGGTACGCTTGCGTTGCTGCCGTTGGCCGAGGTTCTCACCAACAATAATACCTGGCTGACCGGTGGGGCTGACGGCATCGTGTTGCCGGTGGCACACGTTCTGCATGTTGCCTTCTGGCTGGCGCTGGTTCTGGCTGTACTAAGTTTCGTCGTGACGCTTGTGATCAACCGCGCTCGGTTCGGGTTTGCCCTTCGTAGCATCCGTAACGACGAAGAGGTCGCCGAGGTGATCGGCCTTCCGCTGCTGCCGACAAAGATCAAGGCGCTGGTCTTGAGTTCGCTGTTTGCTGGTGTGGCCGGCGCGATACAGGCCTGGCATATGAGCTACATCGATGCCACCACCGTGTTCGGTCTCAACGTCGCACTCGTTCCGATCGCGATGGCATTGTTAGGCGGTTCCGGCCTGCGCTGGGGGCCATTCATCGGCGTCGTGCT
>JAFEFK010000116.1 GCA_018240625.1 Pseudomonadota bacterium | reverse complement strand
TTCCTTGCCGCCAGCCGCCTCTTCCTTGACAGCCACTTCGAAGCCCGGCTTCGCCGGCTTCACCGGCGCGAAAATCGCCTGAGCCGTGAAATTCGTCACCAGAAGAACGAGGCAAGTGCCCAGAATCGCACCGAGAATTTTATTGAGTTCGAAGGAGTCCATTTTCGGTCAGGCTCCAGGCCTTTAGGTCGACTTTCAAGGCCGGCTGAAACGGCCACGGATTGCCGCCGGAATCACTCGCTGGGAACGAGGGAGGCAGCGGCGATGAGATAACGGTTTGCCCGCGCTCTGGCAACCCGTATAAACGCCTCGCCCCTTGAAAAACCCCGCCAATTCCCGATCATTTTCGTCCGACCACGGATCGCCAGACCTATGACCGAGACTCGTACCCTGGTGCTGATCCCCGCCCGCATGGCTGCGACCCGCCTGCCCGGAAAACCGATGCTGGATATCGGCGGCCTGCCCATGATCGTCCACGTCCTGCGGCGGGCCGAAGCCGCCAAAATCGGCCGCGTCGCCGTCGCCACCGACACCCCCGAAATCGCGGCCACCGTGACGGCTCATGGCGGCGAAGCGATCATGACGCGCCCCGATCACCCTTCAGGATCCGATCGCGTGTTCGAGGCGCTGGGCAAACTCGATCCCGATGGCCGCGTCGAGACGATTATCAACCTGCAGGGCGACTTTCCGACCATCCGCCCGGACAACATCCGCGCGGTACTCGAGCCTCTCGCCGATTCCGTGGTCGATATCGCGACGCTGGCGGCCGAAATCCATACCGAGGAGGAAGCCTCCAACCCGAATGTCGTCAAAGCGGTCGGATCGCCGGTTGCCGGGCAAAGGCTGCGCGCGCTTTACTTCACCCGCGCCACCGCCCCGCATGGCAACGGCCCGCGCTATCATCACATCGGACTTTATGCCTATCGGCGCAAAGCCCTGCAGCGATTCGTCGCGTTGCCGCCCTCGCCGCTCGAACAACAGGAAAAACTCGAGCAATTGCGGGCGCTGGAAGCGGGCATGCGGATCGACATCATGATCGTGAAAACCGTGCCGCGGGGGGTCGACACCCCGGCCGACCTCGAAACCGCACGCCGCATTTTGGCTGGCGAAAAACAGACCGGCTGATAGAAGACCTGATGACCAAGACCATGAAAATCGCATTCCAGGGCGAGCCCGGCGCGAATTCCCACATCGCCATCGTCGACGCCTATCCCAACGCGGAGCCGTTGCCGTGCGCAACCTTTGAGGACGCGCTGGCCGCGATCACGTCCGGCGAAGCCGACCTCGGCATGATCCCGATCGAGAATTCGGTCGCGGGCCGCGTCGCCGACATTCATCACCTGTTGCCGCAATCCGGGCTGTTCATCGTCGGCGAATACTTCCAGCCGATCCACCATCAGTTGATGGCGCCGCGCGGCGCGCAACTCGCCGATATCAAGACCGTCGAGAGCCACGTTCACGCGCTCGGCCAGTGCCGCCGCATCATCCGCAAGCTCGGCATCAAGCCGATCGTATCGGGCGATACCGCAGGCTCGGCCCGCATCGTCTCCGAGCGGGGCGACAAGAGCTGCGCGTCGATCGCCTCGCGCCTCGCGGCAGATATCTACAATCTCGATATCCTCGCCGAGGACGTCGAGGACGAAACCCACAACACCACGCGTTTCGTGGTGCTCGCGCGCGAGGCCAACTGGGCCAAGCAGGGTTCAGGTCCGCTGGTGACAAGCTTCGTGTTCCGTGTCCGCAACCTGCCGGCCGCGCTTTACAAGGCGATGGGCGGCTTCGCCACCAACGGCGTCAACATGACCAAGCTGGAAAGCTATATGGTCGACGGCAATTTCTTCGCCACGCAATTTTACGCCGACGTCGACGGCCATCCCGACGACCGCAACCTTGCCTTCGCCCTTGAAGAACTGAAGTTCTTCTCGAAGGAGTTTCGCATCGTCGGGGTCTATCCCGGCCATCCGTTCCGCGCGACATTCACCGAAAAGGCGGACTGATACGTCAGGACAAGGCGACGCATTTGCGGATCGGCACAGCAGGCTGGAACATCTCGTCGCGCGTTACTGAAATGCCGTCCGAAGGCACACATCTGGAACGCTATGCGCACCGGCTCAATGCCGTTGAAATCAATTCGTCATTCTATCGTCCACATCAGCGCAAGACCTATGAACGCTGGGCAAAATCCACGCCGCACGATTTTCGCTTCTCGGTCAAGGCGCCCAAAGCCATGACACATGAGCGGCGACTGACCGACTGCGGCGCGTTATTGGATCGATTTGCTGCAGAGATAACCGGCCTCGGCGACAAACTCGGCGTCGTGCTTGTGCAACTGCCGCCGAAATTGACGTTGGACAACGATATCGCCGAACACTTCTTCCGCCAACTTCGCTCATTGATCGGCTGCGCCGTTGCGGTCGAGCCACGCCACCCGAGCTGGTTCGCACCCGAGGTCAACCGCTGGCTCGGTTCGCTCGAGATTGCGCGGGTCGCTGCCGATCCAGCGCCGGTCGCAGCCGCTGCCGCGCCCGGTGGATGGGATGGGCTGGCCTATTATCGCTGGCACGGCTCGCCGCGGATCTACTATTCGGACTACGACGATGTTGCCCTGCGTTCGCTGAAACAGCGACTCGACGAGACGCAGGAACGCGGTATCGCGACGTGGTGCATCTTTGACAATACCGCACAGGGAGCAGCGCTTGGAAATGCCCTGGCGCTATCGCATGCCACCATATGACGCCAATCAAGCAGCTTGAGTCTTGCTGCGCCGAAACGCATCCGCAAGCAGATCGTAGGATTTCTTGCGCGCGCCGTGATCGTAGACCGCAGTGATGACCATCAGCTCGTCCGGCCGGCTCGCATCGATCATCGGCTGCAATTTCTGCATCACCGTCGCGGCGCTCCCAACGAACAACCGTGACCGGTTGCGCGCCACGACGGCGCGTTCGCTCTCGGTATAGGGATAGGCCAGCGACTCCTCGACGCTCGGCAGCGGCGCATACTGGCCACGGTCGCGGCGCAGGCGATTGAGGTCCGCCGACGATGCCAGCCGCTCTGCTTCTTCGTCCGTATCGGCAACGATCGCAGCCACCGCGAGGATCGCGTGCGGCGTGTTGCGCCAGC
Source organism: Pseudomonadota bacterium (assembly GCA_018240625.1). GTDB lineage: Bacteria > Pseudomonadota > Alphaproteobacteria > Rhizobiales > Xanthobacteraceae > Nitrobacter. Next base: position 1,468 of record JAFEFK010000116.1, on the reverse strand, counting down.
GCGACGGCTTGAAGCGAGTGCGATAGTTCGTCATCGCCTCAACCGCATCGTAGGAGGCGAAATGATGCGCGAACGCAAAGCCCATGCCGAGTTGCGCCGACAGTTCGGCGCTGTAGTCGCTCGATCCCAGCAGCCAGATCGGCGGCAACGGCGTGTCGTTCGGCATCGCCATCACGTTGTTGTAGGGATGCCCGTCAGGAAACTCACGGGTCTCCCACAGGGTCAGCTCGTGCAGCCGCTCCAGAAAGTCGTCGCCCTCGCGGCGATCGAGCCGGCTGCGCAGCGCATAGGCGGTGGCGCCGTCCGTGCCCGGCGCGCGGCCGAGGCCAAGATCGACCCTGCCGGGAAACAGCGCCTCCAGCATCTTGAACTGCTCGGCGACGACGAGCGGCGCGTGGTTGGGCAGCATGACGCCGCCTGAGCCAACCCGAATATGCTGCGTCGCTGCCGCGATCTGACCGATCATGATGGCCGGTACCGGACTGGCCACCGAGGCGAGGTTGTGATGCTCCGCGACCCAATAACGCACGTAACCGAGCCGATCGGCGTGCTGGGCCAGATCGATGCTGTTGCGCAGCGCCTTGGCGGGCGGGGTGCCGGTGGTCACCACCGACAGATCGAGAACCGAGAGAGGAGGCATGGGATTCAAGCTAGCGTGTGTTCCGCAATGGACAAAGGCCGATCCGCAGATCAGCGGCGTGTTGCCGGTGAGGTACAGGCAGGGATCGATCAACACAGCCAGTGGGCCAAAATCCACATAAAGCGAGTTTTTGTGGAATGGCCCACACCTTCTAATTCAGTTAAGTAACTGATATTAAGCATATAATAAATAACTCTGGCTACCCACACCTTGCAAAATATGCTATGTAATCTGCGATATTTTACTATATTGGGCAATTTCCCATATAAATTTATACGGGATGGGCTGTTTTGCAGGCCGATGCTGGCCTAATTTGCGGTCGTCCGAAGCCGTCCTTTGGCAAGCCCAGATAGCGAAGCGACGGCCTTCGTGCTGATCCAGTGGAGTTGACGAGTGAAGACCGACGTTTTGTCTCCGGTACACAACGGCCATGCCGCACAAAAACGCCCCGCCATTTCCTTCGAATTCTTCCCGCCCAAGACGGAGGAGATGGAGCGCAATCTGTGGGACACTATAACGCGCCTCGCGCCGCTCGATCCGAACTTTGTCTCAGTCACTTACGGGGCCGGCGGATCGACGCGCGAACGCACCCATTCGACCATCGCGCGCATCCTGTCTGAGACCGGTCTTCAACCGGCCGCCCATCTGACTTGCGTCGGCGCGGCACGCGGAGAAATCGACGAGATCGTCAGCCGCTATCATGAGGCCGGCGTCCGCCACATCGTGGCGCTGCGCGGCGATCCGCCGGGCGGCGTCGGCCACAAGTTCACGCCGCACCCGCAGGGCTATCGCAACGCCGCCGACCTGGTGCGCGGCATCCGGGATATC
>JAFEFK010000115.1 GCA_018240625.1 Pseudomonadota bacterium | reverse complement strand
TTTCGGCAGCTGGGTGGATGGCGTTCTGGTTCGCGTGACGGAATTCTTCCAGACCATACCGACCTTCATTTTTGCGATCCTCCTCGTAGCAATCCTGACGCCCGGTCTAGGTTCGATCACCACCGCCATCGCAGTCGTGACATGGCCTCCGGTCGCGCGCCTGACCCGATCCCAATTTATGAGCCTGCGCAATCGCGAGTTTGTTCAGGCGGCAGAACTGTCCGGCGTCTCGCGAACCCGCATCATCTTTGGTGAGATTCTTCCGAATGCCGTCTCTCCTTTGATCGTTCTCGGGTCTCTGATGATCGCCAGCGCAATCCTGACCGAATCCGCACTGAGCTTCCTCGGGCTCGGAGATCCGAATCGTATTTCGTGGGGATACATGATCGGGAGCGCCCGAACAGTGTTCCGTCAGGCCTGGTGGTTGTCAGTATTTCCCGGCGGCGCCATCGCGTTGACGGTTCTGGCCATCAATCTCGTCGGCGAGGGTATCAACGACGCGCTGAACCCGCACCTGCAGACCCGGCGGCCGGTGCGTTCATGACCGCGTCCATGTCAAGCGATCTCGTTTCGGTTGAAAATCTCCGGGTACGCCTGCCCGCCGACGGCGACCGAAGCAGCGCCGTACACGATGTTTCATTTGTGGTTCCGCGTGGAAAAATCCTCTGCCTCGTTGGAGAATCGGGCTCCGGAAAATCTATGACGGCCCATGCGATCATGGGCCTCATTCCCCGACCGTTGCAGATGACGGGACGCATCCTGTTCGAAGGTGAAAATCTTGTCGACCTGCCGCCCGCCCGGCTTCGCGCTCACCGCGGTCGGAAGATCGGCATGATCTTCCAGGAGCCCATGGCCGCGCTCAATCCGGTGATGAAAGTAGGCAAGCAGATAGAGGAAGTGTTTCGCTATCACGGTATCCCCGGCCCTTATGATGAGAAGGTGGTCGAACTCCTCGGCCAAATGGGCCTCCCCGATCCCGATAATCTGCGGCATGCCCATCCTCATCGTCTTTCGGGAGGGCAGCGCCAGCGCGTGATGATCGCGATCGCACTGGCCCTCGGGCCGGATTTGCTGATTGCGGACGAGCCGACGACCGCGCTCGATGTGACCACCCAGAAGCAGATACTGGCGCTCCTCAAGACCGCCCAGCGCGATCGCGGCATGAGCATCATGCTGATTACTCACGATCTCAGCGTCGTAGCTGAGATCGGCGACAGCATGGTGGTCATGCAGCACGGACGCATTGTCGAACGTGGAACTGTTGCGGATGTGCTTTCTAGTCCCTCGCAGGATTACACGCGCAGCCTGCTCGCCGCGGTACCACGTCTGACCAGACACCACACCAAATCGGACAAGACCGGCGACGCCGTGCTCATCACCGCGCGTGGCGTCACCAAGACCTACGTCAACCGGAGCGGCTTCTTAGGACCGCGCCGCGTAAGCTATGCCGTCCAGGATGCCCACTTCACCCTCTCGCAAGGCGAAACGCTGGGGGTCGTAGGGGAGTCCGGTTCCGGAAAAACCACATTGGCGCGGATCATCATGCGTCTACTCAACGCGGACTCGGGCGACGTCCGCATGGAGAAGGTCGACGGCAATCTGCTTACGATGAAGAGCGCCGCGTTGCGTCCGGTGCGTCGACGCATCCAGATGGTGTTTCAGGATCCTTTCGGATCGCTCAACCCGCGCAGCACGGTCTTCGAGATTATCGCGCAGGGCCTGCTGGCCCATGGAATAGATCGCACGGTCGCGCGCAGGCGGGTTGCGGAACTCCTCGAGCTCGTAGCCCTCGAACCGGGAGCCGCGGATCGGTATCCGATAGCCTTTTCTGGCGGTCAGCGGCAGCGCATCGGCATCGCCCGCGCGCTCGCCCTGGAACCCGACGTCATCGTCGCGGACGAAGCGGTTTCCGCCCTTGATGTCTCGATCCAGGCAAAAATATTGAAACTGATCGAGGACCTTCAGCACCGCTTCCGTCTCGGGTTGCTGTTTATCACGCATGATCTTCGCGTGGCCGCCCAAATTTGCGATCACGTGCTTGTCATGCGGCAAGGCAGGATCGTTGAAAGCGGTCCGTGCAGCAAAGTTCTTTTCTCCCCCCAACATGAATACACCAGGCTGCTGATCGACTCGATACCAGGCCGGAATCTGTTTGCAGAACCGGCGCTCGACCGCAGCCACAGATCATGAGGAACCGATGAGCAAGAAAACCGTCTGGCGTGCGGTGGCCGAGGCCTTGGCTGCAGAAGAAACCGAGTTTGTCTTCGGCTTGCCGGGCAATCCCAAGCATTTGATCTATGACCTAACCGAAAGGACGGACATCGATTTCGTTCTCGTGCGGGACGAAAAGTCGGCAGTATCCTGCGCCTATGCCTACGCCCGTCTGAAAAGACGTCCGGGAATCGTGTTCTCCAATCCCGGTCCCGGAATTACAACGCTCGTCACGGGAATGCTGGAAGCAACCAGCGGCTCGCTTCCCGTCATCGCCATCG
>JAFEFK010000114.1 GCA_018240625.1 Pseudomonadota bacterium | reverse complement strand
TTGATTTACTAGTCAGTAAGAAACTCTGTTTCACGCCGGAACTTTTGGTGATCCATCCACCCAGCTAATCCCATGCATGCGACAAGGCAGCGCCTCACGCTTCCGTCATGTTGCACCTGCGCGCGCGCTATGTTAGCAAAGCCGCGATTTTAACGTTGCCGATACGGATCGTGTCGGTCGAAAATCGAAGTTCCTCTTGAATTCCAAGAGCTTGAGCCGCCTTAGCGCCGCATTGTGGCGACGGTTTTTCCCTTGCGAATTTGAACAGCTTGAAGAGCGCTCTGGTGGCTGCTGAAGATCCGTCGGTTTCTGGTGTGTCCGGTCGTTATGCAACAGCTCTGTTCGAGCTCGCGCGCGACGAAAAATCTATCGATGCCGTCAAGGCTGATCTCGACAAATTCGACGCCATGCTGACCGACAGCCCCGAGCTGGTCCGGCTGGTGCGAAGTCCGGTTTTCAGCGCTGGTGCGCAGGCCAAGGCGCTCGCCGCCGTACTCGACAAGGCCGGGATCGGCGGCACGACAGCCAAATTCCTCAAAGTTCTTACGGCCAACCGCCGGCTGTTCGCGGTTGCTGACGTGATCCGGGCGTTCCGCGCACTGGTCGCCCGGTTCAAGGGCGAGGCCACAGCCGACGTCACCGTCGCTGAAACACTCAATGACAAGAATCTCGACGCGCTGAAGACCGCACTGAAGTCAGTGACGGGCAAGGACGTCGCGCTCAACGTGAAGGTCGATCCGTCCATTATCGGCGGGCTTATCGTCAAGCTCGGCAGCCGCATGGTGGACAGTTCGCTCCGCACCAAACTCAACTCGATCAAGCACGCGATGAAAGAGGCAGGCTGATGGACATCCGCGCCGCGGAAATTTCCGCGATCCTCAAGGACCAGATCAAGAATTTCGGCCAGGAGGCTGAGGTTTCCGAAGTCGGACAGGTGCTGTCCGTCGGCGACGGCATTGCCCGCGTCTACGGCCTCGACAACGTCCAGGCCGGCGAAATGGTCGAGTTCGAAAACGGTACGCGCGGCATGGCGCTGAACCTCGAAACCGACAACGTCGGTATCGTTATTTTCGGCGCCGACCGCGAGATCAAGGAAGGCCAGACCGTCAAGCGCACCCGCGCCATCGTCGACACCCCGGTCGGCAAGGGTCTGCTCGGCCGCGTCGTTGACGCGCTCGGTAATCCGATCGACGGCAAGGGCCCGATCCAAGCGACCGAACGCAAGCGCGTCGACGTCAAGGCACCTGGCATTATTCCACGCAAGTCGGTCAACGAGCCGATGGCGACTGGCCTCAAGGCGATCGACGCCCTGATCCCGGTCGGACGCGGTCAGCGCGAGCTGATCATCGGCGATCGCCAGACCGGCAAGACCGCGATCGCGCTCGACACCATCCTCAATCAGAAGCCGCTCAACGTCGCCGGCGCGCCGGAGGGCCAGAAGCTTTATTGCGTTTACGTCGCGATCGGCCAGAAGCGCTCCACCGTCGCGCAGTTCGTGAAAGTGCTCGAAGAACAGGGCGCGCTTGAATATTCAATTATCGTTGCCGCAACGGCGTCCGATCCGGCGCCGATGCAGTACATCGCGCCGTTCACTGGCTGCACCATGGGCGAGTACTTCCGCGACAATGGCATGCACGCCGTCATCATCTATGACGATTTGTCGAAGCAGGCTGTTGCTTATCGCCAGATGTCACTGCTGCTGCGCCGTCCGCCGGGCCGTGAAGCCTATCCGGGCGACGTGTTCTACCTTCACTCCCGTCTGCTCGAGCGCGCTGCGAAGCTCAACGACGATCAGGGCAACGGTTCGCTGACGGCGTTGCCGATCATCGAGACTCAGGCCAACGACGTGTCGGCCTACATTCCGACCAACGTGATTTCGATTACCGACGGCCAGATCTTCCTCGAAACCGATCTGTTCTTCCAGGGCATCCGTCCTGCCGTGAACGTCGGCCTGTCAGTGTCGCGCGTGGGTTCGGCCGCGCAGACAAAGGCGATGAAGAAAGTCGCAGGCAAGATCAAGGGTGAGCTGGCGCAGTACCGCGAAATGGCGGCGTTCGCGCAGTTCGGCTCCGACCTCGACGCATCGACCCAGCGGCTGCTCAATCGCGGCTCGCGCCTGACCGAACTGCTGAAGCAGCCGCAATTCTCGCCGCTGAAGATGGAAGAGCAGGTCGTGGTGATTTACGCCGGCGTCAACGGCTATCTCGATGCGCTGCCGGTCAGCAAGGTTCGTAGCTTCGAGGACGGTTTGCTGTCGCTGGTTCGCGGCAAGAACGTCGACATCCTCAACAGCATTCGCGAGAGCCGCGATCTCAGCGACGACACCGCGGCCAAGCTGAAGAGCGTGGTCGAGGGTTACGCCAAGACGTTCGCTTAATTTCTTAACCTCTCCCGCTTGCGGGGGAGGT
>JAFEFK010000113.1 GCA_018240625.1 Pseudomonadota bacterium | reverse complement strand
TCATTTTGCTGGAACGCGTGGCCAAGCTTGGCCAGATGGGTGAAGTCGTGAAGGTCAAGGACGGATTCGCTCGCAACTTCCTTCTCAAACGCGGCAAGGCCCTGCGCGCGACCGCCGACAATCGCTCAAAATACGACGGCATGAAAGCCGAGCTCGAGGCCAACAATATCAAGGCCAAAGGCGAAGCTGCCAAGGTCGCCGAGAAGATCGATGGACGCGACATCGTCATCATCCGCCAGGCGTCGGAAACCGGTCAGCTGTTCGGTTCGGTGTCGGTGCGCGACATCGTCCTCGCACTCGCCGCTGACGGTATCACCGTCAGCCGCCCGCAAGTCTGGCTCGATGCGCCGATCAAGGCGATCGGTCAGAAGAAGCTTACGGTCGCGGTGCATCCCGAGGTGGAAGCCCACATCACCGTGACCGTCGCCCGCAGCGCCGATGAAGCCGAGCGCATCAAGCGCGGCGAGGATATCAGCACCCGTCAGGAAGACCGCGACGCCGCCGCGGAAGCGATCGCCGCCGCCGGTGAGTTCTTCGATCCGGAAGCGCAGCACGGCGGTGACGAAGCCGAGCCCAAGGCCGGAGAGACCGCGGAGGAAAAGTAAATCCATTTCCGTAAATGACGACGAGAGCCCGGCCATCAGGCCGGGCTTTTTGTTAGCTGGATAGGAGGAAGCTGTTGCCTCGACAGGCAATCGCCCTGCTTGGCCGCGCCGACCTGCGCCGGTGCAGTCGACGCAGGCAGCCGGGGTCAACACGTCGCCCAGGGGATCGAGACCGGCGATCGCGCTGCAGGGCGTTCCCCGGCTATTGCGAGATCGGCGGCACCGGTGGTCCCGCGGGCGCAGGCGGCGGTTGGGATGCGACGACGGGCGGCGGAGGTGAGTCTGGCGTCGCTGGAGATGCGGCTGGTTTTGCGGGTTCCGCAGAGGTCGACGCTTGCGATGGCACCGCCGCGGATTCGGATGCTGGTGCGGGGCTCGCGGCCTGTGACGGCGGCTTGGCATCCCCCTCGCCCGTTTTTGGAGCCGGTGTCACCGCCGGAACAGGATCGGCACGCAACGGGACCGCGTTCGATTCTTTCGGAGGCTGTGTCGAACCGCTCTCGGATTTACCGGTTTCAGACTTGCTCGTTTCAGGTTTGCTGGTTTCAGATTTACGGGTTTCAGGCTTGCCGGCGTCGGTGTTGCCGCTCTCAGATTTGGCCTGATCCGGCTCCGACGCGTCCGGCTTGATGGCATCGGTCTTGGCGGCTTGCCCCTTCGCGGACTGATCGTTGGGAGCTTCTACCTTGGACGTGCCATCCTTGGCAGTTTCACCCTTGCCAGTTTCACCTTTGGCGGTCTCACCCTTGCCGGTCTCTGCAGCCGGCTCGTCCTTGGCCGTTTCCGGCTTTGTGACGGTTTCGTCCTTCGGTGATTGCTGCTTGGCGTCCGCTTTCGGCGGCTCTTCCCGATTGCGTTTGCCGCGCTTGGACAGCTTTTCCTTGGCTCCGTGCTTACGCCCTTCATGTTCGCTGGCAGCCTCCTTCGGCGGCTGTCCCTCCGAGTCAGACTTCGCCGCCTCTGGATTCTCGGTACCCGGCCTCGCAAGGCGCTTGCCGTGCCGGCCCTTGCGGCCATGCGGCTCGTCCTGAGGGGATGCTCCTTCGGCGTCTCGTCGCACAGCTTCACGAGACGGCTTGCGGCCGGGCCGCTCGGCCTCCTCCGGCTCCGACCGTGGCGCCGGCTTCAGATCGCCGGGCTGTTGTCTGGGTGTCTCCGCCCGGTAACGCGTATCGGTCGCCCCGTTGGAAATCAGGTAGGCGCTGAGCATCTTCGCCATGTCAGGGCTTGTGGTGTAATGCTGGCGCAGGAAGCCGGGCAGCGATCCCGGCGCCACCGTCTTGAGCAACCCCCGCGAGCCCTTATGGCAGGCAGTGCAGCTCCCCGCAAAGATCTGCGCCGGGGTCTTGCCGGCCTCAAGATTTTGCGCCCGCACAGGGGCCGCCGCGAAACAGCCGATCACAAGTATCACCGTCGCTAAACTGAGCGCTCGGCTCAACATTCCATCCTCCGGGTGCGGAAATTGCCGTGGTCGCGGCGCCCACCTTTTAGCCGATTATGCTGCGAATGGAAGCGTGCAGATGACGCAAGGGCGTGATCGGGGGCATTTCCGGATATCCGCCCTGCGGCTTGTGCATTGGCAAACGGATTTATCCGATACTACTATTTCTTGCATGGAGTTGGGTGGAGTTCCGGCCCATGCGCGGCTGACCGAATCATCGCGATGTCGGCTTGGGTTGATCATAGGTGGTTTCGATGGACCGTTTGTTGCGGTTTTTTCTGAACCGGTTTGTTCGACGCGGCTCAATCACATTCGTCACCGCTGACGGATCGACCTTCATCTGCGGCGACGGCACGGGAGAGCCCGTCCGGGTGCGGCTGACCACGAAACAAGCCGAAAGCCAGCTTTTGCTCGATCCCGAGATGGCCCTTGGCGAGGCCTACATGGACGGCACATTCGTGGTCGAACAGGGATCCATCGCCGACGTCCTGGCGATTGCACTCGATCAGCCGGACATGGTGCCCCGCTGGGCAAAGCTGCAATGGTGGCTTCGCTATCTCATCCGCAACATCCAGCAGTTCAATCCGCGCGAGCGCGCCAGAAACAATGTCGCGCGCCATTACGACCTCGACGGGCGACTCTACTCGCTGTTTTTAGATGCGGACAAACAATACAGCTGCGCCTATTTCGAGACTCCGGACACAACGCTAGACGACGCCCAGCTTGCAAAAAAGCGGCATGTCACCGCCAAGCTTCTGGTCGAGCGCGGCCACAGCGTTCTCGATATCGGCTCGGGCTGGGGAGGTCTCGGGCTGTATCTTGCGGAGATGACCGGCGCCAACGTCACAGGCGTGACGCTGTCGACCGAGCAGCTTGAAGTGTCGAATGCCCGCGCCGCTGAAAAAAAATTGAACCAATCGGCAAAATTTCTACTCCGGGATTATCGCGACATTCCCGGACCATTCGATCGCATTGTCTCCGTCGGCATGTTCGAACATGTCGGCATCGACCACTACGATACCTTTTTCAAGCGCTGTGCCGAGTTGCTCGACGCCGACGGCGTGATGCTGCTGCACGCGATCGGCCGCTCGGAAGGTCCCGGTATCACCAACCCCTGGATCGCGAAGCACATCTTCCCTGGCGGTTACATTCCCGCACTGTCGGAAGTCCTGCCGGCGATCGAGCGTGCGGGACTTCTGGTCTGCGATATCGAAATCCTGCGTTTGCACTACGCAGAGACGCTAAAGGCATGGCGCGAGCGCTTCATGGCGCGGCGCGAAGAAGCTGTGCGGCTTTATGACGAGCGATTTGCGCGGATGTGGGAGTTTTATCTGGCATCTTCGGAAATGTCGTTCCGGAAGCAAAACATGATGAATTTCCAGATACAGATCACGAAGCGGCAAGGCATCGTGCCGATCACGCGAGACTACATTTCGCGCGGAGAAGCAAAATTGCGTGGAGTCGAACGGGGGCAGCGTCCGCGGCTTCAGATCGCGGGCGGGTAAACCACTGTCAATGAATCGGTTTCGGAATCAGTTTCGAAGGCTAAACTGCGATCCATAGAGTCCGTGAAAACAGGCCGGACGGGCGAGATGAGCCTTCGCCGCGATCAAAATCTCGGGATCGCAGGGTATGGCACGCTCCATGGGATCGGAAACTTTTTCGAACGTCGCCACCAGCATCGACAGCCAAGCAGCTTCGCCTTTGCTGGAGTGCCATTGGGGTCGCGACTGAGCCATCTGTTTCCGGATTCCTGTCCATGCTTCACTTGATAAACTCGGACCCGGCGGTCCGGTTCCTCATCGCACGAGAAAATTCCGTAGAACGCGATCGGTCTCAGCGTGGCGCATGACCTCATTGTGAGTGGGCGAAAATGGTGCCGAGGTTCAAGAAATCGGAAGGATTTTTTTCGCGGCGGCGTCCCAAAGCGGCCGCCAGAGAGGAAAATGCCGTCAAGTTCGATATTCTTTCAAGTTTCAGTCAAACCTATGTGGGAATCGGGCATAAAGAGGTGGCATTGCTTTCGCCGCTGGCTAGATCAGCGCTTTATGCGTGCCCCGTATCCGACAAAATCCAAATCAAAATCCGAGAGCCATGGCAGCGTTCGATTCGAATATTCTGAAACTTGCGCCCGATCAGGCGACACCGGCTTACCGGACTGCGCCACATAATATCGAGGCGGAACAGAGCCTTCTCGGCGCCATTCTGGTCAACAACGACGCGTTCTACCGGGTTTCGGATTTCCTGGAGCCAAAGCACCTTTTTGAACCGATCCACCAGACCATCTACGAGACCGCGGGCAGTCTCATTCGCGCGGGCAAGATCGCAACGCCGGTCACCCTGAAGACGTTTGTTCCCGCCGATACCGATATCGGCGGTATGACGGTAGGTCAGTATCTCGCTCGTCTGGCTGCGGAAGCCACCACGATCATCAACGCCCAGGATTACGGGCGGACGATCTATGAACTGGCGCTGCGCCGCGATCTGATCAACATCGGCGAGGATATGGTCAACGTCGCCTACGACGCACCGGTCGATTTCGCGCCACGTGCGCAGATCGAAGACGCCGAACGCCGATTGTATGAACTGGCCGAGTCCGGACGTTACGACGGCGGATTCCAGAAATTTTCTCAGGCGATGAAGATCGCGCTGGATATGGCCGCCAATGCCTACCGCCGCGACGGAAAACTGTCCGGCATCGCAACCGGGCTGCGCGATCTCGACGCGAAAATGGGCGGCCTGCAATCGTCCGACTTAATCATCGTCGCCGGCCGTCCTGGCATGGGCAAGACGGCGCTCGCGACCAACATCGCCTACAACATCGCGCGCGCCTGGCGCGGCGAGACGCAAGCCGACGGACGCGTGGCGACCGTCGACGGCGGCATCATTGGCTTCTTTTCGCTCGAAATGTCGTCGGAGCAGCTCGCCACCCGCATCATCTCCGAGCAG
>JAFEFK010000112.1 GCA_018240625.1 Pseudomonadota bacterium | reverse complement strand
TTCGCTGGCGATCGCGGTCGCCCTCAACCCGACAAAGCTGTTCTTCCTCGTCATCATCGTGCCGGCGATCCTGCTCTTGTTCCTCGCATTCGGATTAATCAGCCGATGGACCTATGCCGCGACGCGTCATCCGCTCCCGGGCGCATTCGCCAATGCCGTGATGTTCGCATGGGCGATCGCCGTTACTTTTCCGATGATCGTGCGATGAGCATGGTATCCGAAACTTTTCGTTGGCCAACCTTGGCGATCTGGAAACCCGAGCGCACGGGACCGCTGTCCGGATGGTAGATCGCAGCGACATCCCGTCACCGATCTGGGCACCGCCGGTGCGCGCCGCCGCGCCGCGCGATCTCTGTACCGACTGCGGCATCTCGCGAACGAGCGATCCGAAACAATGCGGCAAGGCGTGCCAGTTCATCAAGCCGGATTATCCGTCGCTCGAGGCGCGGGTGCATGGCCGCGTGCGCGATGCGGCAAAGCCCGACGAGATTTTCTTCGGTCCGTTCCGCCGCATGGTCCGCGCATCGCTGCGCCAGCCGCGCGACGGCGCCCAGTGGACCGGCATTGCGACGCGCATCGCTGAACGGCTGCTGGAAACCGGCGCCGTCGATGCCGTGCTGACGATGGCGCCCGATCCGCAGGATCGCTGGAAGCCGATGCCGGTGGTCGTGACATCGGCGGACGGAATGTCGCAATGCCGGGGCATGCGGATGGGGTACGCGCCTCTCCTGGCGCTGCTCGAACCGGCGCGGGCACGCGGCTTCAAACGTCTCGCCGTCATCGGAATCCCCTGTCAGGTCTATGCCCTGCGATCGCTGGAGGCGAAGCTCGGCTTCGAACGGCTCTACGTGGTGGGGACGCCATGCTCCGACAACACGACTACCGCGAGCTTCCATACATTTCTGGATCTGTTGTCCGACGACCCCGATACCATCACCTATCTCGAATTTCGCGCCGACTATCACGTCGAGCTTCGCTTCAGCGACGGCCGCGTCCAGGAAATTCCATTTCTGCAATTGCCGATTTCAAAACTACCGCCGGATTTCTTTCCGATGACATGCCGTACCTGCGTCGATTACACGAACGTGCTGGCGGACATTACGATCGGATACATGGCTGGCCGGGGCGAGCAATGGTTGCTGGTGCGCAATGAACGCGGTGAAGAGTTGCTCGATCTGCTCGGCGATGAGGTCCGGACCGCGACGCTCGACAGCGCCGGGAACCGTGCCGGGCCTGTGAAGGGCTTTCTGAAAAACGTCGAGCTCGCCGCCGGCGGCCTCCCGCTACGAAGCATGCCGAACTGGCTGCGGCCGATCGTCGGCTGGCTGATGCCGAAGATCGGGCCGCGCGGGCTTGAGTTTGCGCGCGCGCGTTGAAATGAAAGCCGTGGAAACCATTCTCCATCTGCGCCGCCAATTTCCACAGCGCATGAAGAACATGGTGCCCGCCCATGTATGGGCACTGGTCAAGGCTTACGGGATCGAACCCGGCGATGGCGAGCGGTCTTGATGCGCGATCCCACCGCCTACTTGATCTGACCTGTCGAGCCGTTCTGATCGCCGGCACCGGTATCCGACGACGTTGGCGCGGCGCGCGAGTCCGGCGCAGGGTTGGCCGGCTGATATACCTTCGGCTCGTTTGACGAGCCTGCCGGCTGCGCCATGCCTTGTGACATGCCGGTCGTCTGACCCACGGGCGAGGGCGCAGCAGCCGTTTCAACTCTCGGTTTGCTGGAGTACCCCGCTGTCAGTAGGCCCATCACGGCGAGGGCGATCACGGCAAAGCCGATCAATTCGGGGGCCGCGCCATTCGGCGTCGATCCAACGCGCGATTGATCGCCTTGCAGCGCCTCTGCCGCGATGTCCCGGTTGGTGCGCGAGCGGAGAAAAAAGATAAATGCACCAGCGATGATGAAGGTCGTCGCCGCCAGCGTGAAGAACATCAGCCAGCTGATCGCGTGGTCACCGCTCATGGGAGCCTCCAATTGTAAAACCAACGTGACAAGCGGCAGAGCCCCCGATTGTTCCTCTCCGGCTCGACTTGATTGCGGCGGAATCCATACTCTCAATCAAATCATTGAAATTATTGAAAGATATTTCGCAAATGATTTGCGCGCGCGAGGATCCTCAGGGCGGATCTCGGTGATCTTCGTTACATCTCGCTCCGATCGCACGGCAAAATATGTAAACAATAA
>JAFEFK010000111.1 GCA_018240625.1 Pseudomonadota bacterium | reverse complement strand
GGTCAAACAAAACGCTGAGTTGGATGAAGAACCCCCACCCCCGACCCCTAAGAGCGAGCTTCGCTCGTCTCGGCCCCACAAGGGGGAGGGGAGCAAGCAGTGGGCGACGCGAGTCAACGCTATCCAGATCAATTCACTCATCCAGCACCCATGTGTCCTTGGTGCCGCCGCCCTGGCTCGAATTCACCACCAGCGAGCCCTGCTTCAGCGCCACCCGAGTAAGGCCGCCCGGCACGACAGTGACGCGGTCGCGGCCCGTCAATACGAACGGCCTGAGATCGACATGGCGCGGCGCCAGCCCCGCCTCGGTACAGGTCGGGCAGGTCGACAGTGCCAGCGTCGGCTGCGCGATGAATCCTTCCGGCTCGCGCTTGAGTTTGTCGCGGAACGCTTCGATGGTGGCCTTGGTCGCGGCGGGGCCGATCAGCATGCCGTAGCCGCCGGAGCCGTGGACTTCCTTGACTACCAACTCGCCGAGATTGTCGAGCACATAGGCAAGATCCTTCGGCTCCCGGCAGCGGAAGGTCGGCACGTTTTTCAGGATCGGCTCCTCGCCGAGATAGAACTTCACGATCTCCGGCATGTAGCTGTAGACCGCCTTGTCGTCGGCGATGCCGGTGCCGACGGCGTTGGCCAGGGTCACGTTGCCGGCCATGTAGGCCGACATCAGGCCGGGCACCCCGAGCGCGGAATCGGGGCGGAAGGTGAGGGGATCGAGAAAATCGTCATCGACCCGGCGATAGATCACGTCGAGCCGCTTCAGCCCTTCGGTGGTGCGCATGAACACCTCGTCGTTCTTGACGATGAGGTCGCGGCCCTCGACCAGTTCGACGCCGAGCTTGTCGGCCAGAAACGAATGTTCGTAGTAGGCGGAATTGTAGATGCCGGGCGTCATCAGTGCGACGGTCGGCTCGCCTGCGGCGCTGTCGGGCGCGACCGAGCGCAACGCCGACAGCAGTTCGTCGGGATATTTTTCCACCGGCGCGACGCGGTGGCGCGCGAACAGGTCCGGAAACAGCCGCATCATGATTTCGCGGTTTTCCAGCATGTAGGACACGCCCGACGGCGTGCGCGCGTTGTCCTCCAGCACGTAAAAATGCTCGGGCTCGGTGCGGATGACGTCGATGCCTGCGATGTGCACATACACGTCGTGCGGCACGTCCTGTCCGTTCATCTCGGGCCGGAACACCGGATTCTGAAAGATCAGGTCATCGGGGATGATATCGGCGTGCAGGATCTCGCGGCTGTGGTAGATGTCGCGCAGGAACATGTTCAGCGCACGGACCCGTTGCTTCAGGCCCCGTTCGAGCAGGGTCCATTCCTTGCCCGAGAGAATGCGGGGAATGACGTCGAAGGGGATCAGGCGCTCGGTGGATTCCGCTTCGCCATAGACGGCGAAGGTGATGCCGATGCGGCGGAACAGCAGTTCGGCTTCCTGGCGGCGATATTCCAGCGCGTCCGGGGGCGTCTCCTTGAGCCAGCGGGAGAGTTCCTCATATGCCGGCCGAAGATCGCCTCCGGGACCGTTCATCTCGTCGAACGCGACTGCCATGCAACCCGACCGCCCCCTGCATCATGCGCGAGAGTGCATGACCTGACGGGGTGGTAGCAAGGGCCGCGCCAGCACGATATGCAATCAGGCAGGGCATTTGTTGGGGATGCGCCTGCCCGGTGCCCGAAAAAAGGGCGGGACAGTGCTTATTTCGGCAGCAAACTCTTGCGACTGCAATATCATGGGTAAGCAGGATTTTGATAACGCGGGCATTCCCGCGGGCGGGGGCAACGGTCCCGCTGACGGCAAGGAGACATCATGAGCGACATCATCACCGCGGGTATTCTGGTGATCGGCGACGAAATCCTGTCCGGACGGACCAAGGACAAGAACATCGGCTTTATCGCCGAGTACCTGACCAATATCGGCATCGACCTCAAGGAAGTGCGGGTGGTTTCCGATGACGAGGCGGATATCGTCGCGGCGCTGGATGCGTTGCGGGGCCGCTATACCTACGTATTTACCACCGGCGGCATCGGCCCGACCCATGACGACATTACCGCGGACAGCGTCGCAAAAGCTTTTGGCGTGAGCATCGATCATCACCCCGAGGTGGTGGCGCGGTTCAAGGAGCGCTTCAAGAATCCGGGCGAACTCAACGAGGCGCGGCTGCGCATGGCGCGCATTCCCGATGGCGCGGAACTGATCCAGAGCGCGACAATCCTCGCGCCCGGCTTCAAGATCGGCAACGTCATCGTGATGGCCGGCGTGCCGTCGATCATGCAGGCGATGATGGATATCGTGGCGCCCAAGCTGAAGTCGGGCGTCAAGATGCTGTCGGAATCGGTGCGCGCGAATTCCCGTGAAGGCGACATCGGCGGGCCGCTGCGCGCCATCGCGGAGGCGCATCCGGACACCATCATCGGCAGCTATCCGTTCCTTGACGAGAACAGCAAGCCCAATACGAACCTTGTGGTCCGCTCGCGCGATCAGGCCAAGCTGACTGCTGCCATGGATGCGGTGAAGACCATGCTAGCAGGGTTGAAGGCGGCGTCGTAGATTATCACGATCTCTATCATTCCGGGATGCGCGTCCTTTACGCGCAGACCGCAGATGTGCAATTGCACATCGGGGAATCCCGATATTGTTACAGTGAGATTCCGGGTTCACGCGCGCCAAGAGGCGCTCGTGCCCCGGAACGACGGCGAGGATTCACGTGACCCAGACTCCCGACAAAGCCTTTCCGGTCTCGTGGGACCAGTTTCATCGCGATTGCCGCGCGCTGACCTGGCGGCTGAACGAGGCCGGGCCGTTCCATGCGGTGGTCGCGATCACCCGCGGCGGCCTGGTGCCCGCGGCGATCGTGGCGCGCGAACTCGGCATCCGCGTCATCGATACCGTCTGCATCGCGAGCTACGATCACACCAAGCAAAGCGAATTGAAGGTGCTGAAGGGAATTTCCGATGCGACCGCGAAGCTCGGCGGCGGCTCCGGCAAGGGACTGCTGATCGTCGACGATCTCGTCGACACCGGCGCGACCGCGCGCGTGGTGCGGGCGATGATTCCGGAGGCGCATTTTGCGACCGTCTATGCCAAGCCGCTGGGCAAGCCGCTGGTGGATACGTTCATTACCGAAGTGTCGCAGGACACCTGGATCTATTTTCCGT
>JAFEFK010000110.1 GCA_018240625.1 Pseudomonadota bacterium | reverse complement strand
GAAGGAACTCAAGCTGATTCATGGGCGCGCGTTAGCGGCGCCCGCGCCGGCAAAACAGTTGGTAGATTTGTCAGTTGCGCGCGTCGGCAACGGGAGCGAGGTCGCC
Organism: Pseudomonadota bacterium; assembly: GCA_018240625.1. Lineage (GTDB taxonomy): Bacteria > Pseudomonadota > Alphaproteobacteria > Rhizobiales > Xanthobacteraceae > Nitrobacter. The sequence goes on along the minus strand of JAFEFK010000110.1, from coordinate 1,079 downwards.
AGACCGCAGCATTCGCTCTAGTGCCCGGACCTGCTCGGTCGGCAGGTACTTCTTGCGCAGCTCCATCAGCGCAGGTCCGAATGCTTTTTGGATAGGCTCGCCGAACATCTCAAAAATCTCAGCGAAATAGATTTCGTGACGAAGCAGCGAGTCGGCAAGATTCACAACAGGCCGGTTGCGGGTATACGATCCCCTCGCATCTGCGCGGAATTCGGCGACAAAGGCTTCCTCAAAATCTACAGTCAGCGTCATCAATTGATGGGCGATTCCAACCGGAATACCATTACCCTCGTGAAGATACGTCCGCGATGGGTATCCGAAGTCGAATTCCTCAGGCTTAGAACCGAACAGGATAATCAGAATGGCAACGCCACGGTCCGCTGCGCGACGCAAGGCGTCTCGATGCGGCATCAGCAGGTTTTCATTGGACTTGATCCAAATATGTGACTTCGCCGAGTCAATCATCGACTGCATCTTCGCTGCTAGAGCTTCCTTGCCCGCCACCGACCACACATATTGGTCGTCGCTTGCCTGCGCGAGATGAGGCACTACCTCGGTAAGCTTCGCGCATCGTTTGGCCACCATCTCCGCAATGCGGCTAAACAGAACGCTCGGAGGCACCACCACATAACGCAATGGATTTTCCGAGATCGGCTGCACGGCCTCCTTTTTCGTCAGGCTATCCAATACCGCGTAAACATTTGCTTTCGGCAATCCGGCGAGCTTGCTGACCTCGTAAGCAGTCGCAGGCTGCGATCGATACAACGTAAGATACGCGCGAGCCTCGTACTCGCTGAACCCCAGAGCCTGAAGATCCGGCAGCATGTCATCGATGTTGGGCGGATTGGACTTGCTCATTGGGTCTCGGTCATCGCCGGAATCAATGCCGGGTGTTGATTTTTGATAACATCACTGCCCGCGAACTCGAATTAGCGTGGACGTACCGCAGGCGTGCTCTTAACAACATTCTTTATGCTGTGAACTCCGCTCCGAAAGAGCGAGGCTCTCTAGAAACTCCTGAACCGTTCGCTTACCTTCACAAACCTCGGGTTACAATGTCCTTGACAGTAAATTAGTAG
>JAFEFK010000010.1 GCA_018240625.1 Pseudomonadota bacterium | reverse complement strand
TCAAAGCACCGGGTCAGGCACCGGGAATGCCGCCATAACGCAGAGAAGCGAGAGAGTGCCTGGAGCGCCATGAGGCAATCATGCCTGATGATTGCAGCAGCATGACGGTAGGATGAAAAACTCACTTCCCGATGGAAAGGCGCCGGCGTCCTGTGATTGCCGCCGGCACAGTGGCTCTTCCTTTTGAAACCGAGCCGGTGCCTTCCATCTCTGAAAAATATGCGAGGCAATCGCTGGCGTCCCGCAGGCTCCGCAAGCTGCATTCTCTTGCGTGAGGAGCGCAAGGAAAGTTGGTCATGACCACGAAAGCAAAGAGCCGGGCATTGGAGACGCGCGACATCCGCCGTCCCGCCATGGATCGCAAGTGGTCGCCGGCCGTTGAGGCGCGCGTGCTGGACATCGTCGCCAGGACCGGCTCGCCGAAGATGGCAGCAAATGCCACCGGCGTCTCGGCAGCTACCATTCACGACCACCGCAAGCGCGACCTGGAATTCGGCGCCAAGTATGCGCAGGCAATGGACGCCGCCTTCCATCATGTGCTGGGCCGCGCCTTTGAAAGATCTTGGATGACGATGAGCCGAGCGATCGATTGATCGAGGTTTTGCTGAAATTCAGATGGCCCGAACGGCTGAACGGCTTTCTCGCCGTTGTCGGTGACGGTCCTGCCGACACGTCTGGTCCGGTCGGGCTCGATCCGCGTGTCATCGCCAGGATGGAGCCGAATGATCGGGTCACCTTGATCGGCCTCCTGGAGAAATATCTCGATGTGGAGCAACGCAATGGACAACAAGCAATCGTTATCGAAAGGTAGCGCCGCCGCGCTTCTACTGCGCGACCTTGTTGCCGTCGAAGATCTGATTGCACGGTTGAACATGACCGCGCCTGAGACCTGTCGGCGTCATAGCGGCGCGCAAGCCATGCTTGCCGGTCTACGTGGCGCGACCACTTGCATCGGGTTCTGGCGACTGGATTTCGGCGCCACACCGGAAGCCATCTCGCTATGGGAAGCAATGGCCGGCGAGCATCAAGCGCGCCATCGCGGCAATGCAGGCGAGTGAGAAAAGTCAATCATCGTTTGCGTGCTCAAGAAAATGCATAATCAAGAAGTCAACC
>JAFEFK010000109.1 GCA_018240625.1 Pseudomonadota bacterium | reverse complement strand
TCGACCGCCCGTTGCGTACGATAATAGTTGTCGAAATCGGCCGACACCAGATAATGATCCAGATAACGCAACGCGTGAACGATAGGCGCGAAGCGCGAGACATCGTCCGGCGAAAATATGCCGCTTTCAATGGCGTCGATAACGCCGGCAAGCACCGGTGACGACGAGATAGTGTCCGTCGCGTCGAGCCCCATCGCGCGACGCTGCACCACCTCATCAGCCTGCAGGCCGAAGATAAAGATATTCTCCTCGCCAACGTGCTCAAGAATCTCGATATTGGCGCCATCAAGCGTTCCGATGGTAATCGCACCGTTCAGCGCGAGCTTCATGTTGCCGGTCCCCGAGGCTTCCATGCCGGCCGTGGAAATCTGTTCCGAAAGGTTGCTTGCGGGAACGATGACCTCGGCGGTGCTGACATTATAGTTTGGAATGAAAACGACCTTGAGCAGACCTTTGACCGCGGGATCGTTGTTGATGACTTCGGCAATATCGCTGATGAACTTGATGATCAGCTTGGCCTGCCGGTAGCTCGCGGCAGCCTTTCCAGCAAATATCTTGACCCGCGGCGTCCAGTCGCCGTCAGGATCCGCAAGAATGGCCTGATAGAGCGCGATTGTCTCGACCGCGTTGAGAAGCTGCCGCTTGTATTCGTGGATACGCTTGATCTGAACATCGAACAGCGCCGTTGGATCGACGTGAATGCCGAGCCGTCTCGCGATGGTCTGCGCGAGCGCGATCTTGTTGGTCCGCTTCACGGCGTCGAATCGCTTTTGAAACCCCCGGTCGTCAGACAGTCGTTCCAGCATCCGCAACCGTTCGGGCTCGTCGAGGACCGCCGCGCCGCACGCATCTTGCAATAGCGAGGTGAGGCCGGGATTGCATTGATGAAGCCAGCGGCGGAATGTGATGCCATTGGTCTTGTTGGTGATGCGGCCCGGATAAAGGCTGTTCAGGTCGGCGAACACGGTTTCGCGCATGAGCTCGCTGTGCATGGCCGAGACGCCATTGATGCGATGGGAGCCGATAAAAGCGAGATGCCCCATGCGGACACGGCGGCCGCCGGTTTCGTCGATCAGCGAAACCGAGGCGCGATAGCGGGTATCGGCTCCGGCATGTTTTTCGGCCGCGGCAAGATGGTCCACGTTGATCCGATAGATAATGTCGAGATGACGCGGCAGCAGCCGTTCGAACAACTCGACCTGCCAGGTTTCGAGCGCTTCCGGTAATAGCGTGTGATTGGTGTAGGAGACGGTTTTGGTGGTGATTTCCCAGGCGTCCTCCCAATTGACGTGATGTTTGTCGACCAGCAACCGCATCAATTCCGGAACGGCCAGACTTGGGTGGGTATCGTTGAGCTGTATGGCAGCGTGCGTGGGCAGCGACCGAACGTCTCCTTCCGTTCGCAAATGGCAGTCGATGATGTCCTGCAAGGAGGCGGAGACGAAGAAATACTCCTGACGCAGTCGAAGCTCGCGGCCCGCCGGGGTTTCGTCGCTCGGATACAGAAATTTGGAAATCGCCTGCGCTCTTGCCATCTCGGACATCGCTCCAAGATGGTCGCCGCTGTTGAACGTATCGAGGTGCATCGGGTCGACTGCGCGCGCCGACCAAAGCCGCAGTGCGTTGACGTGGCGGCCGCGCCAGCCGACGATCGGCGTGTCGTAGGCCACCGCCTGAATGGTCTCGGCGGGAATCCAGACCGTTCTACCCGGCTTGCCGGGTTGCTCGGCATGTTCGAGCCGCCCGCCATAATGGATATCGAACATCACATCGCTGCGTTCGAATTCCCACGGGTTTCCGGAGCGAAGCCACTGTTCCGGAAATTCCTGCTGCCATCCGTGCGAAACGATCTGGCGAAACAGCCCGTGTTCATAGCGAATGCCGTAACCTTGCGCCGGGATTGCGAGCGTCGCCATGCTCTCCATGAAACATGCCGCGAGCCGACCCAGGCCTCCGTTACCGAGCGCGGCGTCCGGCTCGATCTCGCGCAACTCGTCGAGGTCGATCCCAAGATCCTCCAGTGCCGTTTTGAACGGCTCCATCAGGGACATGTTGGTGAGAGCGTCGCTCAGTAGCCGGCCGATCAGGAATTCGAGCGACAGATAGTAGACGCGCTTGTCGCCGTGATTGCGGGCCTTCCGGTCGGATTGAAGCCATTGATTGACGATGCGATCGCGCAGCGTCAGCACCGCCGCGATGTACCAGTCATGACAACTGGCGCGCTCAACCTCTTTTCCCGCCACCAGCACGATCTTCGACAAGATGGCGCTCTTAATGTCGCCGACGGCATCATCCTCCTCGCGCTTCGGGAACATCGATGAATCGAATTCGAGGACGCGGTAGCGTTTGGGAGAAAGCTCGAAGACCATCCTGAAATCCTGATCCTGTTTCAGCCGGTGCGTGTGAGTCGCGAACCCACGCAAGTTTAGAAGCTTGTGGTCCTTTATGAAGTCCATGATCGGTTAGCAGTTTTGCCGAGATGGGCGTTGACCCCAGGATTTTTCCCGGAGTTCCCTATGGAACTTTTGTTCCATCAGCTCTCGGCCGACGATGTGGCAGCGATTTTACGGTTCGCGCGGGGTATGCGATTGCTGGGAGATGCGTCAGCACCTCGGTCAG
>JAFEFK010000108.1 GCA_018240625.1 Pseudomonadota bacterium | reverse complement strand
GACCACCGGCATAGTTATCCAGCAAAGGGCGGCGAAGATTGCCGCGCTCTTGCCGGTGGTCGAAAGCAACAACCTGTAAATCAGAAGCGTTCCGACGAGGAGGAAGCAAAGGTGTGGGATACGAAGCGACCAGAGCGTCACGCCGCCTGTCACTTCCCCGAAGAGCGCAGCGATCCAGGATAGCAGAACCGGTCGCTCGGCAAATCGCTCGCCGTAAACGAATGGCGTAATCCAATGGCCGTTTTCAGCGGCTCCGCGCGCCAACGCGATGATTCGTCCCTCTTCGTGATTTGAGGCCTGAATAATGGTGGCCGGGATCGTCTGAATCAGGAAGAAGCCAACCACCCACAAAATTGGCCAGCGCGAATGGTCCAAAGAGCAAAATCTCGAAAGTAGCCGGTCGCCACCAAGAAACGCCCTGTTCCAAAATCGCCTGATACCCGAGTTTTCAGCTAGATTCATTTTCATCCCCTGCCATACCTCAGCGCTCACCCGATCGAAAGCGGCTCCGAGACCGGAGAGCATTCAGCAACGCTTCCGGCCCGGCAAAATGCCGTGCAATGGCATTGCAAAAGCTTCGCTAAAATCGAAAATGCGTGGTGGCGGACGCAGTCGGATGCGAACCGGTCTGCCGGACCAGATTCCTGAGAACAGGGAAAAATACAGGGAAGACGGCGATTCTCGGCCACAAGATAGTTTGAATGGACCTATTCACAGGGCCTTTTCCTGCAATCTCAAGCACTTTTCCCTATTCGACGTAGCAGGGAAAGCTTCGATAGCTTCAGGGAAACTCATCTGCTTTGATCGGTGGCAACAGGTCAGAACGACCTTCAACCAGAGGGGTTATGCAGAGTGCCGCTACTGCTAGATTCCAAGGCAGAATCCATAGAAGGCATCCTCACCGAATTTGAACGACTTGGCGTGCTGTCCGAAAGGACTGAGGTAGTCCTGTCTGTCGGGACTTACCGCGGTGCCGATGGACGACTGGTTCCGATCGCCGCTGCGTCGGCGGCGTCTGGCAGCGAGATAATCTCCATACCCGTAGCTTCGTTTGAAGGTTTGCGAGCGTCATTGGATGACGGCACCCCCGCGCCCGACATTGAAATATCCGAGCTGAATGGTGCCAAAGTATTGCCTAATGGATCTGTCGCGCTTGGCCAGCCAGCGGGGCAATAATGGATTGACGCTCAAAAACGTCTGGCTGCGAAAATCAAAGCCGCTCTATCGGTAGTCGGAATTCGACAACTACGTCTTGGAACTCGCTCTTGCGGGGCGGCCCTACAATGTGTTCCGGGAGTATGCGCCAGGCATTCTATCTGGCGCAGCGCTTGATTTTGGGCGAGTCTCGGCCGTCAAAATTGAGCGACTTGACGTCCTACTTAATCGTTTGGAGAGACGGCTACAGTCAACCTGGAAGCGCAACGATATTTTGACGGATAAAGGGCGCGAAGCTTTCAAAAAATGGCAAGGCCGGGCCGGTCTTAGGCAGGCCATCGGCAAAGATCATGAACCCCAGCCCATGCGATAGCGCCGCCAGCATCTCGGCTGCCACCAGGGTACGCCACGAATGCGCCATTCCGAGCTTGAGGCCGGAGATCAGCGTCGGCAACGCGCCCGGAAGCAGCACGCGCCGGAAAATGTCGAACCAGCCCGCTCCCATGCTGCGCACCACCCATAACGAGTGCCGCCCAATTCCGCGCACGCCCCGAATGGTACTGTAGAGAATCGGAAAGAAAGCGCCGAGAAAACAGACCGCAACGATCGTCAGATCGCCTTGACCGAAACTGACAAGGAAGATCGGCGTCCACGCCACGGCCGGAAGCGGCAACAGCAGGCTCAGCAACGGCGAGACGATCTGCGGTCCTGCTCAGGCCGAGAAAGAAGCCGAATGGAACGTCAAGCGAGCAACACCAGAGGCAGTGGATGTCTGCCACGCCATTCTGCATGGGTCGGCGCGGTTCCCGCCGCGCCGAAGGAACTCAAG
>JAFEFK010000107.1 GCA_018240625.1 Pseudomonadota bacterium | reverse complement strand
GACGAAAACGCCTGGACCGGGCGACTGGTGCTGTTTCTGCGCATCATGGCGGTGCTGTCGGTCGCCAAGGGTCTTTATCACTGGGCGCAGGTGACGGGCTTTGTCGGCAATGAAGACACCCTGTTCGAAAACCAGACCATGGCCTGGCAGACGGCCACGGTCTACTTCGCGGTGATCGAACTCGTGGCTGCGGTGGGACTTTGGCTGGCAACACCTTGGGGGGCGGTGGTTTGGCTGACGACTGTCGTGTCCATGGCGGTTATCGAACTGATGTTCCCGGCGATCTATGGCGGCAGTCTGACCATCGTCGGATTCGAGGTGGCGATGCTCGCCGTTTATCTCGCATTGGCGTGGATGGCTGCGCGCGAACGGCCGCCATAGCGATCGAATGACGCGAGGCTCGACAAGAAGGCCGCGCGATAAAGGGGAGGGCATCATGAATGCGCTTTATTCCGGCGGGACGGCCGGCAGCCTCGTTGTCAGCGCGATCATGCGTTTTGGCGACCAGCCCGCAATCGCGGACGGGAAGCTTCGCTGGACCTATCGCGAACTCGGCGACGCGATCGGCCGGTTCATGACCTTGTTCCAGTCGATCGGACTGAAAAAGGGCGATGCGGTTTCCGTGCTTGCCGGCAACCGCGCCGAATCCTGGGCCGTCATCTGCGCCGCGATGGTCATGGGCCTGCGCTACACGCCGCTGCATCCGATGGCAGCCGAGGACGATCACGCCTTCATCATCGAGGATGCCGAGATCGATGCGCTGATTGTCGAAAGCGGCAAGTTCGCAGCCCGCGGCCTTGCGATCCGTTCGCGCGTGCCGGGACTGAAACATCTGTTGTCGTTTGGACCCGTCGAGGGCGCGCGCGATCTGCTGGCGGAATTGCCGCACGTCGAGCCGGCGCCGCTGGTCGATGACAGCGAGAGCGAGGCGATGGCGTGGCTCGCTTATACCGGCGGCACAACCGGGCGCTCCAAGGGCGTCATGATTCCGCATCGCTCGCTCGTGACCATGGCGACGATCCTGTATGCGGATTGGGACTGGCCGGCAGATATCCGCTTCATTGCCGCAACGCCGATCAGCCACGCCGCGGGCGTCACGCTGTACGCAATCCTGCTGCGCGGCGGCTTCACGCGCCTCGTGCAGGGTTTTGAGATCGAAACCTATTGCCGCGTTGTCGCAGAAGAGAACATCACCGCCGCGTTTCTGGTGCCGACGCTGATCTACGCGTTGATCGATGCGGCGGAGCTGCGCAAGCGCTACGATCTGTCGTCGCTGGATATGATCGTCTATGGGGCTGCGCCGATGTCGCCGGACCGCCTGCGTGAAGGCATCCGGATTTTCGGCAACGTCTTCGTGCAACTCTATGGTCAGACCGAAGCTCCGCAATGCATCACCACCATGCGCAAGATCGACCACGACGACAGCAAACCCGGTCGTCTCGGTTCATGCGGGCGGCCCAATCCGCTGGTCGACGTGTTCGACGCCGACATGCGCGAAGTCGCAACCGGGGACCCCGGCGAAATCTGTGTGCGTGGCACGCTGGTCATGAACGGCTACTGGAAGCGGCCCGAGGCAACGGCGGAGGCGTTTCGCGGCGGCTGGCTGCATACCGGCGATGTGGCCGTGAAAGACGCCGACGGCTATCTCTATATCGTCGATCGCACCAAGGACATGATCATTTCAGGCGGCTTCAACATCTATCCGCGCGAAGTCGAAGATGCGCTGATGGCGCATCACGCCGTTGCATCGGCTGCCGTGATCGGCATTCCGGACGACAAGTGGGGCGAGGCGGTGAAAGCTTTCGTCGTCCTCAAGCCTGGTGCCAATAACAGCGCGGCGGAACTGCAGGCCCACGTCAAGGACAAGCGTGGCGCGCCGTGGTCGCCGAAATCGATCGACTTCATTGATGCGATTCCGGTGACGGGGCTTGGAAAAATCGACCGTAAGGTGTTGCGCGCACCTTATTGGGAGGGACAAAGACGCGGAGTCGCCTGACAAATGGCCGCGCTACATAAGATTTTCGGAAAATTTTTCCCGGTAAGAATTCAGTCACCCTAACGCGGCGGT
>JAFEFK010000106.1 GCA_018240625.1 Pseudomonadota bacterium | reverse complement strand
GCCGCGACCGGGGTCACGACCGGTTCGCTCCTTGACGGCGTCAGGTTCGGCCGGGACGTGATCGAGACCGACACCGTGGTGATGCGTTCGGTAACTGGAACGGTGCGCCGCATCAGGGCCGAGCACCGGCAACTGGACAAATTCCATCTCGACTGAGCGAGGACCGAATAGGGATGGCGATTGACAGCAAGACGGTCGTCATCCGGCCGGTTGGCGACGATGAACGCGCGGCATGGGAACCGCTCTGGGACGGCTATCTGACATTCTACAAGACGGCGCTTGCGCAGGATGTCTCCGACGGCACCTGGCAGCGATTTCACGACACGGCCGAACCGCTTTTCATTCTCGGCGCCTACGCCGACGGCAAGCTATCCGGCTTCGCTCACTACCTCTTTCATCGCTCCACCTGGGCGCCGAGCTCCTATTGCTACCTCGAGGACCTGTTTGTCGCGGAGGGTGCGCGCGGCTTCGGCATCGGGCGGGCGCTGATCGAGGCTGTGTATGAAAAGGCCCGCGCGGCGAATTCCAGCCGGGTGTACTGGCTGACGAACGAGACGAACGCGCAGGCGCGCGCGCTCTACGACAAGATCGCCGACAATCTCGGATTCATCCAGTATCGAAAAGTCCTTTAAGGCGCATTCAGACGCCGGCACGCAACGGAGTTGACCATGAGCCAGACGACCGATCTATCACATGTGAAAGCCCTCGTGTTCGACGTGTTCGGCACCGTCGTGGACTGGCGCTCCAGCCTGATCGCCGATTTTACCGCGTGGTCAGCCAAGCGCGGAGTGACCGGCGATTGGGCAGGGCTGGTCGATGCCTGGCGGCAGGCCTACAAGCCGTCGATGGACGAGGTGCGCAAGAATCCGGCGGCCGGTTTCAAGATGCTCGATGTGCTGCATCGCGCCTCGCTGGAAAAGCTGGTCGCGCAGTTTTCGATCAAGGGACTGACCGACGACGATCTCGACTACATGACGAAAGGCTGGCATCGCCTGAAGCCGTGGCCGGATGTGGTGTCCGGCCTGACGCGGCTGAAGACGAAATTCATTATCGGCACGCTGTCGAACGGCAACGTCGGGCTGCTGACCCGGATGGCGAAGAACGCCGGACTACCCTGGGATCTGGTGATGAGCGCCGAATTGTTCGAGCACTACAAGCCGGACCGCGAGGCCTATCTCGGCGCCGCGCGGCTTCTGAACCTGCCCCCCGCCGAGGTCATGCTGGTCGCCGCGCATAACGACGATCTGTCCGCCGCACGCAGCTTTGGTCTGAAGACTGGCTTCGTGGCGCGCCCGACCGAATACGGCCCGTTGCAAAAGAAGGATTTCAAGGCCGACGTCGAGTGGGATGTCATGGGTGCCGATTTCAACGAGATCGCGGCCCGGCTTGGGTGCTGAGGTTTCCCCGTCCCACGGATGTTCACCGACATGACGCTACACACCGCACTGGAAGATCCGGCTCAGCCTGAAATCCTCACGCTCCTGAGGGCCGGTGAGGAGCATTCGGCGCAGCTTTACCCGGCTGAGAGTAATCATCACCTCGCTCTCGACGGCTTGCGCGTTTCGAATGTGCGGTTCTTTGTCACTCGCGACGACGGGCGCGCGGTCGCAACCGGAGCGCTTGTATTGCATGGTTCGTGGGGCGAGCTAAAGCGAATGTGGGTCGTGCCCGGCGCGCGCGGGTCAGGCGTTTCCAAGACAATGCTGGCCAAGCTGGAAGCGGCGGCGTTAAGTGAGCACGTCAACGTTCTGCGTCTGGAAACCGGTGTCCAAAACCATGCGGCTCTCGGTCTCTACAGGCGAGCAGGGTTCATGCAGCGAGGGCCTTTTGGCGAATACAGACACGATCCGCTTAGCGTTTTCATGGAGAAGGAACTCAGGGGGGCGCCTAATTCGCGTTAGTGGTCACTGCGGTGCTCGCGCCTTTAGGCAACACACATGATTTGTCGGCTGTCGATTGCCCTCGCTTTGTGTTTTGTCTTCAGTGGAAATGCCATGGCATTCGATATCGAAGCCCATCGCGGTGGACGGGCGCTGTTGCCGGAGAACACGCTGCCGGCGTTCGCGAATGCGTTGTCGATGGGGGTCGACACGCTGGAGCTGGACATCAACATCACCCGGGACGGTGCGATCGTCGTGTCGCACGAACGCAATCTCAACCCCGATCTGGCGCGAGACGCCGCCGGTAACTATGTCGCGCCGCCCGGCACTCCGTTTGTGAAATTATCGCTCGACGAAGTGAAAGCGTACGACGTCGGACAGATTCGTCCCGACAGCGCCTACGCGCGGCAATTTCCCGATCAGCACGCGCTGCCGGGAACGCGTATTCCGAAACTGGCGGAGGTGTTCGATCTCGTGCGCCGAGCGGGCGACGCGCATGTCCGCCTCAACATCGAGACCAAGATCGACCCCGATCATCCGGATCAGTCTGTTGAGCCGGAGCGCTTTGTCGCGCTGCTGCTCGATCTGCTCAAGGCGGAAACATTCACCGATCGCGTCATGGTGCAGTCGTTCGACTGGCGGACGCTGCAACTGGTGCAGAAACGGGCGCCGACAATCCCGACGGTCTATCTGACCATTCAGAGGGGACGATCGCCGACAATCTCGCTCGACCAGGCGTCGCGCTGGACCGCGGGTTTCAATCCCACCGACCATGATCGCTCGGTGCCGCGCACCATCAAGGCTGCCGGCGGCGCGATCTGGTCGCCGTTCTATCGCGACGTGGACGCCGCCCTTATCGCGGAGTCGCATCGGCTTGGCCTCAAGGTGGTGGTCTGGACCGTCGAAAAGGCTGACGACATGGCCCGGTTGATCGACCTTGGCGTCGATGGCATCATTTCCGATAATCCGGATCTGCTGCGCAAGGTCGTGGCCGAAAAGGGCCTGCCGCTGCCGCCGGCGGCGCCGGTCACACCCTGATCCTCGAACTCGCTTGCTGCTTTGCGTTTTGTGCTTACCTAGTGTCCCGAATCCGAAGTTCGCCTCATTATGCAGCACCCTCATAGCGAACTTCGGATTCGAAAGGACACTAGAAAATTACGATTCTAGTGTGGTTTAGGTTCAGAAGTTCGCTTGAAGAGTT
>JAFEFK010000105.1 GCA_018240625.1 Pseudomonadota bacterium | reverse complement strand
CTCCAGTCGGCGCCGACCAATTTGAGGTCACGCGCGGCGTCAAATTCCCGCGAGTGAAATCCGCGCGCAACTTCTCGCCCGCGATAAACTGATCCTGACTGATCATTGCACGGCCATCGCGGCCCTTGCGACGCGCCAGCCACGCGAGAGGGCTCTCGCTGTCGTTGACGATCACGTTCGCGGCGCCCGCTTCGGTCATGATCTCGCGCGCTGAAAGCGCGAGATGCTGAGCGCGAAACGCATCGACGATTTCCGCTTGCTGACTTTTCGGCCGCCTCGTCGCCTTGTTGGTTCTGCGATCAGATGCTGACATCGGCCGCTCCCTGGAGGCATTCGCTCGCGGTTTCGGCACACATCCGTTCCAGCGCCGAGAGGCGGCGATCCAGTCCAACGTCGTCACGGCTATCTTCAACGACCCGGCAAGCGTGAGCGACCGTTGTACGATCGCGACCGAATACACGGCCGATGGTCTCGAAACTCAACGCGAACCCAATGTGCGCCAGATACATCGCGACCTGCCGCGCAAAGGCCGCTTGTGGTGCCCCGCGGGTTGGGGACGTAACCGCCGCAGGATCGAGTCCGAACTCACCGGCCACATGATCCGTGATTTCGTGGCAAAGTCGTCTGGCACGCGTTGAGGTTTGCCGGACGGATACCGGCGAAGCGGACAGTTGGGTCAAAAACATGGCGCGGCCTCATTCTAGGAATATAATCATATATCCTAGACGCGCTTCTAGACCCGGGGATAGCATTTGTCGAAAAATATTTGAAAAGACAGGTAGAAGCGACCGATGAGGCACTTTCGATATTATTCCTGTACGGGAATATCCGAAAGCTCTTGATCTTTATTTTCGCCGGCGGCGCTGCTGGCCGAGACCCATGCTTTTGGCCAGTTGCGACCGAGCCACCGCGTAGTTCGGGGCCACCATGGGATAATCGGCCGGAAGCTGCCATTTGTCCCGGTATTGCTCGGGGGTCATATTGTACTGCGTCCGCAAATGCCGCTTCAGTGATTTGAAGCGCTTCCCGTCTTCCAGACAAATCAGATAGTCGGCGGTCATCGATTTTTTTACGGAAACCGCAGGCTTGGCCGGTTCCGCGGATATTTCGCCTCGGCCGGAGGACACCCGCGTCAAGGCAGCATGCACCTGACTGAT
>JAFEFK010000104.1 GCA_018240625.1 Pseudomonadota bacterium | reverse complement strand
TGGTCGTTGAAGACGACCATCTCATTCAGGGCGTCGTCGAAGAAAGCCTTACTGACGGGGGCTTCAAGGTCGTCATGGCTTCATCCGGCCAAGATGCCGTGGCGTTGCTTGACGCCGCTAAAGGAAAATATCGGGCGATCGTCACCGATATCAATCTAGGGAAAGGCAACATAGATGGCTGGAAGGTCGCAAGACATGCCCGGGAGATCGATCCTGCTTTCCCCGTGGTCTACATGAGCGGCGCAGAGGCCTCGGAGTGGGCGTCCAGGGGCGTCCCCAATAGCATCATGGTGGCGAAACCTTTCGCGCCGGCGCAAATCGTCACCGCGGTTTCCCAGCTACTCAATAGTCAGCCGCCCTCACCATAGATCGAGTTTGAAAACGGATGATCGAAAAGATCGGAAACCCGCTGCGCTTTCTCCAGATTGGGGACCTGCACGTTACCGATGCGGGCTTGCAAAATCACCTGGATTTGCACCGCATCGTCGAAGAGGTGAACGGCAATACCGCCGGCAAGATCGACTTCGTTTATCTGCCGGGCGACAACGCCGATGATGGGACACCGGAGCAATTCCGCATTGTCCGGGATGAGTTATCGCGCCTCGACGCTGCCTGGTATGCGATTCCAGGCGATCACGATTTCAAGCTTCGATCGCTGGAAAATTCCTACCGCGACCTTCAGGTTTGCGAACTGCCTTACCTCGTCGGAATATCCCATTGCCGCTGCATCTTTCTCGATGTCGTGTCGCGCGACACGGGTGGCCCGGATTTCCGGCTCGGCGAGGCGCGCCTTCTTTGGCTACGCGATCAACTCGATGATGCGCGGCGCGATGGCAAAACGGCGGCGGTGTTCATGCATGCCTATCCGGCCGACCTCGGCGTGGAAGGCGCGGAACTTGCAGCAATGCTCGATGAAAGCCCTGTCGCCTTGGTCAGCATGGGCCACACCCACTACAACGAAATCAGCAACGACGGACGCACCATCTACGCAGCCACGCGTTCGACGGGTCAGATCGAGGAAGGCGAGGTCGGCTTCGCATTCGCGGCGATCGATCGCGGCGCCGTGAGTTGGCGCTTCAAGCCGCTCCAATCGTCATGGCCTTTTGTCATGATCACGTCGCCGGCCGACCGGCGGCTGGCGATCGGCCCGCATTCGGTCGAGGCAAGCATCCAGCAAGTAAGAGCCTCGGCCTGGGGCGCCGTTCCAATCGCGCGAGCTGAATTCACCATCGACGATCAGCCGTGGCAGCCGATGTACGGTGGCGACGGTGGCATGTTTGGGAGCGAGCTGACGGTCTCGGATCGACCGTTCAATCTGAGCGTCCGGGTAACCGATCAGCGAGGCAATCGGGACATCGATACGATCGACGTCGTGCCGAACCGCGAGAGTAGCCGATCGACGGGTAGCGATGCGGGCAGCATCGGTGCGTGGCCGGAACGGCATCTGTTCGGGACCCAGCTTGGGCCGAACAGGGACGGCAGGAAATGGTGAGCGCTGCAAACAAGGATCTGGGAAGGAAACCGGAGATGCAGAACATCAGCGCTGGCTGGCTCTATCCCATCATCCTCATCGCCGGTGCCGCACTCATGGTTGCCAGCGTTGCGTTGATATCGAAATTCTAGACGCGGCAAACCGGAGACCGGAGCGCGAACGTGAAACAATCTTCTCACCCGGTGACGGCCAAAGGTATCCGGCCCCTGTTGGCGCTAAACTTCTTCATGGCCGACATGCAGGCGGGCATTGGACCGTTCCTCGGCGTGTTCCTGTTGGCGCACGGCTGGCAGAGCGGGCTGATCGGAACGGTAATGACCGTCGGCGGCGTGGCCGG
>JAFEFK010000103.1 GCA_018240625.1 Pseudomonadota bacterium | reverse complement strand
GCGGACGGTGATTAATGCGCTCTTAAGGTTTGCCATCCGGCTGTCATCGAGCCGCAGCAGTCTGTTTGGTTGCAATACGTTGGGTCGCAATAGCACAAGGTTTGGATTGATATGGCTTCTCGCTCGTCGTCTGCGTCGCGCAAATCCGTCAACTCCCGCAAGACGGCGGTCAAGAAAACGGGAAGTGCCAAATCCGGCGCCGGAAAACTGCCGGAATGGAATCTGGCCGATCTGTATGCCGGCATCGGCGCGCCGGAAGTCGCGCGCGATCTCGACCGGGTGGATGCGGACTGCGTTGCTTTCGAAGCCGACTACAAGGGCAAGCTTGCCGAGGAGACGGCGAAGCCCGAGGGCGGCGTCTGGCTCGCGGGTGCGGTGAAACGATATGAGGCTATCGACGATCTCGCGGGCCGGCTCGGGTCTTATGCGGGCCTGATCCACGCCGGCGACAGCGTCGATCCCGCGATCTCGAAATTCTACGGCGACGTTTCCGAGCGTTTGACAGCGGCGTCGGTGCATCTGTTGTTCTTCGCGCTCGAACTCAACCGCATCGACGATGACGTGATCGAACGTGCGATGCAGACCCCTGAACTTGGACACTATCGTCCGTGGATCGAGGACAGCCGCAAGGACAAACCCTATCAGCTCGAGGATCGCGTCGAGCAGCTCTTCCACGAAAAATCGCAGACCGGATATTCCGCCTGGAACAGGCTGTTCGATCAGACCATTTCGAGCCTGAGATTCAAGGTCGGCGCAAAGGAACTCGCGATCGAACCGACACTGAATCTGTTGCAGGACCGCTCGCCGGAGAAGCGCAAGGCAGCAGGTCAGGCGCTGGCGAAAACGTTCAAGGCCAACGAGCGGACCTTCGCGCTCGTGACCAACACGCTCGCCAAGGACAAGGACATTTCCGACCGCTGGCGCGGGTTCGAGGACGTCGCGGATTCACGCCATCTGAGCAACCGCGTCGAACGCGAGGTGGTGGATGCACTGGTCGCGTCGGTGCGATCAGCTTACCCGCGGCTGTCGCATCGCTATTACGCGTTGAAGGCGAAATGGTTCAACAAGAAGAAGCTGGCGCACTGGGACCGCAACGCGCCGCTGCCGTTCGCCGCCACCGGCGTTATTCCGTGGAGCGATGCGCGCAAGATGGTGCTGACGGCTTATGGCGACTTCTCGCCAAAAATGGCCGACATTGCCGAGCGTTTCTTCACCGACCGCTGGATCGACGCGCCGGTTCGGCCGGGCAAGGCGCCCGGTGCCTTCTCGCATCCGACCACGCCGTCGGCGCATCCCTATGTGCTGATGAACTATCAGGGCAAGCCGCGCGATGTGATGACGCTCGCCCACGAACTCGGCCACGGCGTGCATCAGGTGCTGGCGGCAAAGCAGGGCGCGCTGATGGCGCCGACGCCGCTCACGCTCGCGGAAACCGCCAGTGTGTTCGGCGAGATGCTGACCTTCAAACGTCTGCTGGCGCAAACGGAGAGCGCGAAGCAGCGCCAGGCGCTGCTCGCCGGCAAGGTCGAGGACATGATCAACACGGTGGTGCGGCAGATTGCGTTCTATTCGTTCGAGCGCGCCGTCCACACCGAGCGCAAGAACGGTGAACTTACCGCGGAACGCATCGGTCAGCTCTGGCTTAGCGTTCAGGGCGAGAGCCTCGGGCCTGCGATCGAGATCAAGCCCGGCTACGAGACGTTCTGGATGTACATCCCGCACTTCATCCATTCACCGTTCTACGTCTACGCCTACGCGTTCGGCGATTGCCTGGTGAACTCGCTCTACGCGGTCTACGAGCACGCGGCGGAAGGATTCGCGGAGCGCTATCTGGCCATGCTCGCGGCCGGCGGCACCAAGCACTATTCCGAACTGCTGAAGCCGTTCGGTCTCGACGCCAAGGATCCCAAATTCTGGGATGGCGGGCTGTCTGTTATCGCAGGCATGATCGATGAGCTGGAGGCTATGGGCTAGGCCATTGGC
>JAFEFK010000102.1 GCA_018240625.1 Pseudomonadota bacterium | reverse complement strand
ATATCCCTCCGGCGCCTCGATGGTCCATAAATTGTGAAACTTGACCAAGAAGCGATCCGTCTCGAACAACGGCGACCCGATCACCTGACTCTCATCATGAAAACTGATCGGAGCGCGCGGAAAATTCACAGCGCCGCTCGGCGGCAGTTCGTTGTCCCACACGAACTCGCCGTTCTCGACCCGCAGATCGCACACCAGCGGCATCAAAAAGCCGTGTGTCATCGCGTCGATGAATGGAGGGCAGCGCTTGACCGTATCCTCGTTCCGCTGATTGATGCCGTTGAAAGCCTGCGGCGGCATCTTTTTGATCCAGTCCGGCAAACCCTGCACCGCTGGTATCGGCGGCGGCAGGATATCGATCAGTTCCGCCGGGCAGCGAAACGTCAGATGACGGGACTCGTTGGCGGACATGGCTGGCCTTTGAATTGACGGTTGCGTCTCATATCAGGCGCGGCGCGTGCGGTCGAATGGGTGAGCCTTCCATAGCAAATTTTCTTGACCGGCGGCCGTGGCCCGTCCACACCGGCTAAACCTTTCAGACAGGAGCGAGGCAAATATGCCGCGGCGGACGAGAGTTTTTCTGCATGGACTGGCGCTGGCGGCAGTGGTCGCCGTCGTGGCGCCCGCCTCCGCCCAGCGCGGCGCATCGTGCCACAACGGCATGAGTTTTCCGCAGTTCCTCAGCAGTCTGGAGCAGGACGCGCAAAAGGCCGGGGTGTCGCAGCGCGCGATCGCAGAGGCCGCGCCCTACATGGCCTACGACCAGGGCATCGTGAATCGCGACCGCGGCCAGCGCGTGTTCGGGCAACTGTTCACACAGTTCGCGGGCCGCATGGCCTCGGAGGCGCGGCGGGTGCGCGGACAGCAGCTCATCAGGCAGCATGCCGACGCGTTCGCGCGTGCGGAAAAGCAATATGGCGTGCCGCCCGCGGTCATCACCGCGTTTTGGGCGCTGGAAAGCGATTTTGGCGCCATCCAAGGCAAGCTGCCGACGCTGCGTTCGCTGGTGTCGCTGGCTTACGACTGCCGCCGCGCCGAGATGTTTCACGACGAGACCATCGCCGCGTTGAAGATCATCGACCGCGGCGATCTCACGCCTTCGGAGATGATCGGCTCGTGGGCCGGAGAGCTCGGCCAGACTCAATTTCTGCCGCGGCATTACTATGACTACGCGGTCGATTACGACGGCGACGGCCGCCGCGACCTGATCCACAGCGCCGCCGACGTGATCGGCTCGACCGCGAACTACATCGCGACGGGCCTGAAGTGGAAGCGCGGCGAGCCGTGGCTGCAGGAAGTGCACGCGCCGCCGAATACGCCGTGGGAGCAGGCCGATCTCACCATCAAGCATCCGCGCAGCCAATGGGCGGCCTGGGGTGTGACCTACGCGGACGGCAAGCCGCTGCCGGGCGACAAGCTTCAGGCGTCGCTGCTGCTGCCGATGGGACGCTTTGGCCCGGCGTTTCTGGCCTACGACAATTTCGGCGCCTACACCGAGTGGAACAACTCGCTGATCTATTCGACGACGGCGGCCTATCTCGCCACGCGCATCGCCGGAGCGGCTCCGATGCGGCATCCCAGCGCACAGGTCGCGCAACTCACCTTCGAACAGATCAAGCATCTGCAGCAGCTTCTGGTGCGCGCGGGCTTCAATGTCGGCAAGATCGATGGCGTGCTCGGCCAGCAGAGCCGCATCGCGGTCAAGGCGATGCAGATCAAGTACGGCCTGCCGGCGGATTCCTGGCCGACCGCGGAACTGCTGGCGCGGATGGGCGGCGGGGCGGCCCATGCGGCTGAAGCGGTGGCTGTGCCCGCCGCACCGCGCCGCGCTGCGCCGCGTCCGCTGCAGCCGGGGCGGTGAGTTTTCCTTCCCTCGTCAATCGCTGATGCGTAATCGTGCATTGAGGGCGGCGCTGCGGAAGAACGTTTTCGGTTTTTCGGAAATGCTCGCCTCGCGACGAGGAGCGCTCCCTCTCCCATTGGGTCGAGACGAGCGAAGCTCGCTCTGGGAGGGGTGGGGTGAGGGGTTAAGACCTCAATGTTGATTGCCCCCTCACCCGACCGTCTTCGCTACGCCTCGCCAGTCGACCTCTCCCCGGTGGGGAGAGGTGACGTCCGAATGCACGATAATCCTCCGGAATAACTGCAAAAGTTTTCCAGGGCGCCCGGTTGCCGT
>JAFEFK010000101.1 GCA_018240625.1 Pseudomonadota bacterium | reverse complement strand
TGTTGGCGCAGAACGATCTGTCAGGAGTACAGGCCGTTCGGATGGGATCGGCGCCGCTTACCCAGTCGCTCATCGATCAAGTGCGCGCCGCATTTCCGAAAGCGCAGATCACCAACGGATACGGGACGACGGAGGCCGGACCGATTGTCTTCGGTCTGCATCCGTCCGGAATACCGCAACCGGAGCTCTCGACGGGCTATCCTCATCCATCCGTTCAGATGCGGCTCGTTCGTGACGGACTCCCCGTCGCGCACGAAGGCGTCCTTGAGATGAAGTGTGCGGGGCTGATGACGCGTTATCATAATCTCCCCGAAGCAACGGCCAAGGTCATTACCGCGGATGGGTTTTACCGGACTGGTGATGTCTTCCGCCGCGATGAAAACGGTTTCTACTTTTTTGTTGGACGTGCCGATGACATGTTCGTTTGCGGCGGCGAAAATATCTACCCCGGCGAAGTCGAGAAGATGCTGGAAAGACATCCCGGCATCCATCAGGCCGCAATTCTACCCGTGCCTGACGAATTGAAGGGGCAGAAGCCGGTTGCTTTCGTCGTGAGGGTCGCCGGAGCGAATGTTGACGAAGATGGCGTCAAGCAATACGCGCTCGCGCACGGGCCCGCCTACCAACATCCGCGCCGCGTGTTCTTCCTCGATGAGATGCCGCTTGCCGGCACCAACAAGATCGACAAGCGGGTGCTTGCCAGGCAGATCACAACAGGAGACCAATGAGATGAAAGCTGCAGTCGTTCGAGAGCATGGCGGTCCGGATCGCCTCACGTTCGAGTCCAATTTCCCCGATCCCACGCCCGGCGAAGGTGATGTCATCGTCGCGGTGAAGGGGTCGTCCCTCAACTATCACGACGTCTTCACTCGGCGCGGGATGCCCGGCATCAAGGTGCCGATGCCAGCGATCATGGGACTCGATGTGGCTGGCGAGATTGTTGAGGTAGGACCTGGCGTCCAGGAATGGAAGAAGGGCGACCGTGTCTTGGTCGATCCCGTCAATCGCATCGAAGGCGGTCTGATGGGCGAAACCATTCATGGTGGCCTCGCGGAGTT
>JAFEFK010000100.1 GCA_018240625.1 Pseudomonadota bacterium | reverse complement strand
GCTCACGCTGGCGGCGATGGCCGCCAGCATGGCCCTCCTGGGACTTGCGCTCAAGACGCTGCCGATCGGGACGGCCTATGCGGTCTGGACCGGCATCGGCGCCGTCGGAACCGCGCTGCTCGGGATCGTGCTGTTGGGCGAGCCCGCCACCGCGATGCGGCTCGCCTGCATCGGTTTGATCGTATCGGGCATCGTTGGATTGAAGCTCGTCACTTGACGAACGCGACCGCCCAGTACGCCAGCGCGGCGACGACCGCGGACGCGGGAATGGTGATGACCCACGCATAGACGATGGAACTGGCGACGTTCCAGCGCACCGCCGACAGCCGCCGTGCCGCGCCGACGCCGACGATGGCGCCGGTGATGGTGTGCGTGGTCGAGACGGGAACGCCGAGGAAGGTGGCCGCGAACAGCGTCGCAGCACCCCCGGTCTCCGCGCAAAATCCCTGCATCGGCGTCAGTTTCGTGATGCGCAGGCCCATGGTGCGGACGATCCGCCAGCCGCCCATCAGCGTGCCCAGCGCCATCGCGGACTGACAGGCCAGCACCACCCAGAACGGAATCTCGAAATGATCGCCGAGATAGCCTTGCGAAAACAGCAGCACCGCGATGATGCCCATGGTCTTCTGCGCGTCGTTGCCGCCGTGTCCCAGCGAATACAGCGAGGCCGAGAAGAACTGCAGGATGCGGAACGCGCGATCCACGGCAAACGGCGTCGAGCGCACCGACAGCCACGACACGATGCCGACCAGCACCAGCGCCAGCAAAAATCCCACCAGCGGCGACAGCACGATCGCCACGAGCGCCTTCGACAGGCCGCTCCAGACCGCGGCCGAGAGGCCGGCCTTGGCGACGCCGCCGCCGAGCAGGCCGCCGATCAGCGCGTGCGAACTGCTGGAGGGAATCCCGAGCGCCCACGTGATCAGATTCCAGACGATGGCGCCGACCAATGCTGCGAAGATCACATGCGCGTCGATCACGCTGGGTTCGATAATGCCGGTGCCGATGGTGTTGGCGACATGCAGACCGAACACCAGAAACGCGACGAAATTGAAGAACGCCGCCCACACCACCGCGTATTGCGGCCGCAGTACCCGGGTGGAGACGATGGTCGCGATCGAGTTGGCCGCGTCGTGCAGTCCGTTCAGAAAATCGAACAGCAGCGCGACGGCGATCAGGCCGACCAGAACCGGAAGACCAAGCGTGGCGTCCACTGCGCGGCCCTGCCCTATACCTGCTCGATGACGATGCTGTTGATCTCGTTGGCGACGTCGTCGAAGCGATCGGCGACTTTCTCGAGATGATCGTAGATCTCGGCGCCGACAATGAAGTCCATCGCATTGGCGTTGCGGTGCTTGAGGAAAAGCTCTTTCAGGCCGATGTCATGCAGATCGTCGACGCGGCCTTCGAGCTTGCCGAGTTCCTCCGTAATCGCCGTCAGCATCGCGACGTTGTCGCCGATCGACTTGAGCAGCGGCAGCGCGCGGCCGACCAGATTAGCGCATTCCACGATCAGCGTTCCGATTTCGCGCATCGGCGGCTCGAAGGTGCGCACCTCGAACAGCACCACCGCTTTCGCGGTCCCCTGCATCTGGTCGATGGCGTCGTCCATCGAGGTGATCAGGTTCTTGATGTCGACGCGGTCGAACGGGGTGATGAAGGTGCGGCGGACGGCGGTCAGCACCTCGCGCGTGATGCCGTCGGCGTCGTTTTCGAACTGGCTGACCCGCTGACAGAACACCGGCGTTTCCTCGCCGCCATTCAGCATGCCCTGCAGTGCCTGAGCGCCCTGCACGACGGTCTGCGAGTGGCGGGCGAACAGGTCGAAAAACCGCTCTTCCCTCGGCAGAAAGGACCGGAACCAGCGCAGCAGCATCGCATCATCGACTTTTTGGAAAAGAACCGGGGCGGCCCGTCCGGGTCACACCGGTGTCATAAACCATT